>CAWVZQ010000017.1:0-19198 GCA_963934405.1 uncultured Opitutales bacterium
GTACTTACTCCATTACACTTGTTGCATCCGATGACTCCTTCAGTACGATTTCGCAGACCTTTTCACTTGTAGTAGGTTCAAGTAATGGCAGTCCTGTGATAATAGCCTCCCCTTCCACTAGAGCGGTGCCTCTTGAAGAATATAGTTTTGACCTAAATGTTTTTGATCCCGAGGGCGACGTTGTGCTTATTTACGCCACCAATCTTCCTAGTTGGCTGAAATTAGAGCGTCACGGCAATGGCACTGCAACTGTAAGCGGTGTCCCCACGAATGCATCCGGTGCCGTTGAAGAAATTGAAATTATCGTTACTGACGGGAAACACGAAACTCGCCTTTCCTTTTCCATAGAAATAGCATCTTCTTGGTGGGGGATGTCTGAAAATCTAGGTGCAGGTCAGTGGCGAAGAAATTGGTTCGGCACTTTCAGCCTTTCGATGTCTTCTTGGATCTATCACGAGCATTTGGGTTGGGTTTTTGCCGAGGGCACACAACCCGATTCCGTCTGGTTCTGGATGGACGGTTGGGGATGGTTTTGGACGAGCTCCCAGCATTGGAACTCCGATACAGGAGAAGGACACGTCTATAGCTCCGACGAAGCAACTTGGTTATATCTCCGCTCTTACGATTCTCCTAAGAACGCTAAACTTTATCTGTACTCTACCGAAAAATGGATGCCTCTTCTAGTTGAGGGGAACTAAAGGGGTTTAAATGTAAACTGGACTTCTCTCGTCGAGGAGCAATTAAAACCAGTGCCACGACCTAGACCTGCCATCGGCAGAATCGTAGCCACAATTTCTCCTCATTTGCTCAAGACTTGTATGGCAATTACCAAGAGGGTAGCCACTAAAAGAATGATTGATAGCGTGACGCGGTCTTTGCGTGTAGTCCTAAAAGGAGCCATTTTTTAATCATACATGGCTAAGGCGGGTTCTGTTTGTCCGTCAATTTTGAACAGAGATAGAATTTTTCGATACACCTCTTCTTTCCCCAAACCGTTTGCTTTTCTTAGGTCGGAAACGGAGTCGGCATGATCCACGAATTTATCGGGCCATCCGATGCGAGTAACAGGTATGTGCAGTTCCTTGGTCTCCAATAGTTCCAGCACGGCCGATCCGAATCCACCTGAAAGGACATGGTCTTCTAGGGTGACGAGGCACTCGGAAGTCTTCGCGTGTGTGATCAACAGTTTTTCGTCCAATGGTTTTGCGAATCGGGCATTCACTACACAGGCTTCCAATCCTTCTTCTTCCGAGAGGCGTGCGGCAATATCCAAAGCTTCCTTGACGAAAGGTCCGAGAGCCCAGATGGCAAAGTCTTTTCCTTCACGAAGCACTTCCGCCTTGCCCACGGGAATGGGAGCGGGAATTTTCTTTAACGAGACACCTTCACCAGAACCTCTCGGGTAACGTACAAAGGAAGGTCCGTCCAGAGCAAGGCCCGTAGCCATCATGTCTTGCAACTCGTCTTCATCCTTTGGCTGCATAACAACTGCGTTAGGTACGCAGCGAAGGTAGGCAATGTCGAAGAGACCATGGTGAGTTGGCCCATCATTGGGAGAAAGACCGGCTCTATCCATACAGAAGAGGACGGGGAGTTTTTGGAGACAGACGTCGTGAATAATTGGATCGTATGCGCGTTGTAGGAAAGTAGAGTAGATTGCGCAAACCGGTCTCATCCCTTTGGTCGCCATTCCTGCGGCGAAAAGTACGGCGTGTTCTTCCGCAATGCCAACGTCGAAGAAGCGACCGGGAATGGCTTGCTGCAAGGCATCGAGCCCCGTTCCGCTAGGCATTGCAGCCGTTATGCCTACGATTCGTTTGTCTGCCGTTGCGAGGCGAGCGAGGCATTTGCCAAAGACATCTTGATATTTCGGAGGAGATCCCGGGGCTGTTGGCTTGGATAGACCGTTAATGGGATCGAATGGACCGGATCCATGCCACTTTTCAGGCTCTTCCAATGCTACGGGAAAACCTTTCCCTTTCTTGGTGAGAAGGTGTAGCACCACGGGTTCATCCGATTCCTTGGCAAATTCGAAAAAGTGAACGAGGCTTTTGACGTCGTGTCCATCGATTGGACCGATGTAACGAATGCCGAGCTTTTCAAAGATGCTGGAAGGGGCTAGAAGCTCTTTGGTGTCGCGTTTTGCTTTTGATACCAGACGGATCAGCGAACGACCGCCGGGGAACTGATTGAGAAACGATTCCGCATCCTTGTGCAGGCGGGTATAAACTGGATTGGTAATCAGTTCGTTGAAATAGCGAGCCATTGCCCCCACGTTTTTGGCGATAGACCACTCGTTGTCGTTCAGGACGAGAATAAATCGTTTGGTGGACTCGGCAATGTTGTTGAGAGCCTCCAAGGTTATGCCGCAGGTGAAAGCCGCATCCCCTGCGATGGCTACGACATGATCGTCATCGCCATTCAGGTCTCGAGCCACGGCCATGCCCAGTGCGGCCGAGAGACAGGTGCCCGCATGTCCTGCACCGTAGGAATCGTGCTCACTTTCTTCGCGAGTGAGGAAACCACTGAGACCGTCTGTTTTTCGGATTTTGTCAAATCTCTCGTCGTTACGGCCAGTTAACAGTTTGTGGACGTAACCTTGGTGGGCAACATCCCAGACAAAACTGTCTTTGGGGGAATCGAAGGCGAGGTGCAGGGCAATAGTCAATTCCACTACGCCTAAATTTGGGCCTACGTGACCCCCATTTGCGGAGGTGGCAGAAATAATTCGGGCACGGATTTCCTCAGCTAATGTGTCAATTTCCTTATCGGAAAGATTGCGAAGATCTTTCGGATCGGTGATAGTTGAAAGTACAGAGGAATTACTCATTCGTATCTTGCCCTATTGGTTCGGCAACCATTTGACCGTCTTTTTCTCGAACTTCTTTAATTTTAAGCTCGGCCAGTTCAAGACGTTTACGACAATCTTTGAGTAACTTGGCACCTTCTTCATAACGGTCGACGAGTTCAGCTAGCGGGGCACTTCCACTTTCCATCGATTCGACCAAGTCATCCAGTCGTTTCATGGCTTCCTCGAAACCAAGTTCATCTTCTGCTGGTTCTTTTATTCCAGTATCATTCATGTAACAAAATAATTTCTTACCTTTCGTACTGGTCCATATTCTGATCGTCTATGTAGTTTTGGGCAATGCTTTTCGCCTCCTGTTTTCCATCGACTAAATGCTGATCGGAGGTTACTTCCTGTCAGGTTATGATTAACGCCTTATCAGTTATTCTTTTGTTCCTAGGTCTTCGGACGATAGCGGAGATGTTTCTAAATCTTCTCAATGCCAATCACGTGTCCAAGCTTCGAGGCTCCCTGCCCGAATGCCTGGAGGGAATAAGTGACCAGAAGACTTGGCAGCGGACCACCGAGTACTCGCTCACCAAAAGTCGCTTGGGATTATGGGAAGAATGGTATGGTGCCCTCGTGTTCGCTTTGGTCGTGGCTTTCTTTCTGCCGTGGGCCTACGATGTTTTTGGCGGAGCAGGAGAAGTTGGCCCTTGGCGAGAGGCTTTGGCCGTGTCGGTTATCCTTGTTTTACTTCAAGTTCCCGAACTTCCTTTCGAATGGTATAGTCAGTTCCGTGTCGAGGAACGCTTCGGATTCAACAAGTCCACGATTGGCCTGTGGGTGAAGGATAAGCTGAAAGGAGTCTTGCTGGGGTTCGGGCTCATATACTTGTTGGTGGGAATACTGCTCTTGATTCATAGTAAGTTGAGCCATGCCTTTGAAAATTCTTGGTGGCTTTGGGGCTTCGGTGCGTTTTTTGGATTTCAACTCCTTCTTTTCGCTCTTTGGCCTATGTTTATTCTTCCGCTTTTTAATAAACTTGAACCTTTGGAAGACGGGGATTTAAAGGATCGCTTGATAGCTTTGGCGGATAAGGCTGGTTTCCGGGCCAAGACGATAGAGGTGATGGACGGGAGCAAGCGTTCCGGCCATTCTAATGCATTTTTTACCGGTTTCGGTAGGTTCCGTCGCATCGTTTTGTATGACACCTTGATTGAGCAAATGGATACCGAGGAACTGGAAGCCGTTCTTGCTCACGAAATCGGGCATTACAAATGTGGTCATGTTCCCAAGCGACTCGCCGTGTCCGCTCTGTTTGGCCTTGCCGGCTTTTGGTTTGTCGCATTTCTGACCAAAGCACCTTGGTTTTTCGAGGATCTAGGCTTCAATACGAACACGCTTGGCCGACTCGGGCCTGTATTTCTCGTGCTTTCGGTTGCTTCGGGCGTTTTTACCTTTTGGTTCGCTCCCTTGAGCAACTTTCTTTCTCGCAAGCACGAATATGAAGCTGATGCCTTTGCGCGTTCCGCGATTGGGGGGCCGGATTACCTTGTCAGCGCCCTTCGTAAGCTACATGTGGAAAATCTGTCCAACCCTATGCCGCATCCTCTGTTTGCCGCGATTTATCACTCTCATCCCACTTTGCCGGAGCGTGAAGGTGCTCTTCGCTCATAGCGATAACCTTGGCTAACGACATATTTCCCATTGTGCCGGAAGGTTTTACTATTTAATTTACCCACATATGAAGTTTCTGGGATTTCAGGTTTTACTGACCTTGGCATTTTGCCCACTTTCTGCGTTTTCAGAAAAAGTGGTGGATGCTTCGTTAATGGTATTGGGCAAGGATCGACTTTGGTATTTCGATCTCCAGCGCAAACCCTTTACCGGCAAAGCTGAATCATTCCACGAAAACGGAAAGAAAAAGTTTACTGCAAATTATGTGATCGGTGTTTTCGATGGCGAAGTGTTGGGGTGGTTTGCCGATGAGAAGCCCGCCAGCAAACAAGCTTTCGCCAAAGGTAAACCGATTGGTCTGTCCCAACTATGGTATTCGACTGGGGATTTGCGAAAAAAGGCTTCGTTCAAGGACGGTTTTCTAGAGGGAGAGGCCTCGGAGTGGTATGAAAACGGAAAGCTCAAGGAACAAGTCACTTTTCTCGAAGGCAAGAGAACCGGCGATTACAAGGCATGGTTCGAGGGCGGAGTAATACGAGTGGAGTGCGGCTTCAGGAAGGATCGCAAGCATGGGCCCGAAGTGGAACGTTCTGTTGACGGATCAACTTTGCGTAAGGCGACCTACGAAGACGGTCGCCTTCAAGGTGAACTGAATGAATTTTTTCCCGACGGCAAAAAACGCATATTGGAAAACTACAAGGATGGCGTTAAAAATGGCCCCGTTCGCGAATGGTGGGCCAATGGGAAAATAAAACTAGAGGCTACCTATGTGGACGGCAGGCATGAAGGTGTTCACGTTGCGTGGCGAGAGGATGGTTCAAAACGGGCCGAGGGCATTTATGTGGATGGGAAACTAAATGGATTGCTTCGCGAGTGGAATTCGACCGGGAAGCTTATCTACAAGGCGAGCTTTATGGATCATAAACTTCACGGTGAATATTTTCGTTGGAATGAAAAAGGTGATCTGGTCGTCAGAAAAGTTTTTGAAAAAGGGAGAGAAATGGCTCGGGAGTTTGGGCCGGGTGCTACTGATGACCTGAAAAAGGGAGAACGCGCTCCAAAGGATTAAACTTACTTCGAATGTGTTTCTCGGTTCGTTGCTCTAACCAGCTTTGAATGTGCCAACAATCCTATTGAGACCCCCAATATATTCATAATCAGGTCTCCCGCCGATGGAAAGCGTTTTGGCACGAAGTATTGCCCCATTTCATTTAGAACGGCATAGGTGAATGAAATCCAAGCGGCAGCGACTGCCCATTTCGACCCCGTCTTCGGTCCCCCAAAGTACCAAGACCATAGCCAAGCGAGCGCGGCAAATAGTGGAAGGTGGCTCAAGTCTTGTGCCCAGTAGGGATATCCGAATAGCTCTTCGGCAAACCTTTCCAGGAATTCTGGTCCGTCCGCTTCGCGAATGACGTCGGGTTTGGGGATTCCTGTAAGGAGTTGAAGGAAAAGCAAGTATCCTATGGGAAGCGCTATCCACGCACGCTTTCGGGGTTTCCTTGACCAGAACTCTTTCAGATTTCGTATCATCGGATTGCCATTTCGCGTAAACTTTGTTCCAAGGCAATCCGATATCGAGTCTTGGGCTTGATTCCTTGGGCAGTCATGCTTATTGAAAGACTCAATATCGTAAACATTATGCCAATCTACGAATTCTATTCTCCCGATTCGCGAAAAATCTATTCGTTTTTCGCTCGTTCCCTATCCTGCGCTGAAAAAGTGCCTTTTTGCCCGGACGGAAAAAAATACCGTATGCGCAAAGTGATTTCAGGTTTTTCCATTACTGGGAAAAGGGAGGAACCCGAGGAACTGCCTCAGGTGCCGAATGACCCAGATGACCCTTTTTCCGGGATGGACGAATCAAAAGCGCAAGCGGCTATGCAAGAATTGGAAGGGGCTATCGAGGGTATGGATGAAGAGAATCCCGATCCTCGCCAAATGGGTCAACTCATGCGTCGCATGTGCGATTTGACCGGAGAAAGCATGGACGATCCGATGGAGGAAGTTGTCCGCAAACTGGAGGAGGGAATGGACCCCGACGAATTGGAGGACCGGATGGGTGATGCCTTCGGTGACGATGCAGCAGAAAATGGGATGCCGGGAGCCAGTCCGGATGCAGGAGATGGTGATGAATCCGGAGCAAAGTCTAAACTTCGAAGGCTGATGCGTCGCCCGCTAGTTCGTGATCCCGAACTTTATGAGTTCACCGACTACTTGGATAAATGAGATATCGGGGGATTGTCTTTTCGATAGTTTTTCTTTTTGTTTCAAGCTGTGGATCGGATACCGAAACACAACCTGAACCAAAATCCGAATGGAAGGGAGATACTTCAGGGTTTACTGAGAATTTTGAGTTTCGTGGGGCAGCAGCTGATTCGCTTTTGTATGAGAAGAGCCAAAAGGTTCCCTTTTCCGGAAGCTTGGAAAGAAAACAGGCTAACGGTGACCTTTCCAATGAACATTATTCGAAGGGCGTTAAACACGGCTTGCAAATTAAGCATTCATTAAGTGGAGCGCGCTCAGAAGCCACTTTTGTGGATGGCGTGCTTCATGGCGATGTGGTGACTTATGACCGCCAAGGCCGAGAAAGGACTCGTATGCACTATATTCGTGGAACTTTAGCGAGATTGCTGCCTCCCTCCGAAACCAACGGCAGCAAAATCGATTAAGAGGGGAAATCTATCCTTTACGTTTTCTTGGTTTGACGAATTCTCTGGTGGCTCTTCTAGCCGCTCGTTTCCTGCTGCTTTCGGAGGCGTTTTCATCCTCTATCAGCGGAAGAAAAATATAGAATGTGGTGCCTGAACCGATTATGCTTCGGAAACCGATCAACCCCTTGTGGTCTTCGACGTAGAGTTTCGCATTGTATAAGCCAAAACCCGAACCCGAATCGGATTCCTTGGTGGTGAAAAAGGGATCCAGAATCTTGTCGAACAGTTCTTCCGGGATGCCTTCACCGTCATCTTTCAACGCGATTTCGGCTCCAAGAGCAGGGGCTTTTCGGGATTCTCCATAAGCGCCGTCCATTATCTTTTCACCGCGCTTTACACGGCGAAGTGAAATCTTGAGACGCCCCGTTCTGCCGATGGCATCCCGGGCATTGATGGCGAGGTTCAGAATGACTTGGCGAAAACCGGTTTCTTCCAGATAAGCCGGCAGGGGTTCCGAACCAAAATCAGTAACGACGCGAGCGCTTCTCGGAATAATGATGCCCACAAGGTCCATCTGGTCTTTGAGTAGTAAGCGCAGATCGTGTACGGCTCTAGGGGTAGCAGTTTCGCGATGCAGATCGATGATTCGGCGAACCAGCTTTTGAGCTTGCATCGCGCTTTTTTTGATTTGGCCCATGCCGTTGGCCATCGGGTCGTCTTTTTCAAGCATCCCATGGTACAGTTCGCTGATAGAAAATATGCCTGCCATGAGGTTGCTGAAGTCGTGCACCAAACCGTTAGTTAAAGTCGCCAAGCCTTCTCGCCATACGGAGTGCGAAAGTCGGTGTTCGGCAATGGATTGTCTGGTGACGTCCAAAAATACCCCATCGTAGCTCAATAGTTTGCCGTTTGCCGTTATACTTGGCGTCCTAATGTCCATGAGGTAGATCGTCTGACCGATGGGAGGGATTTTGATTCGATAGATAAAACTAAAAGTTTCCGGTCGCTCACTATGTTCATTAAGCCGTTTGAGGTAGTATTCCCTGTCTTGTTCGAAAATGAAATTGAGGAATAATCCGCCGTTGCGAAGAAATCCTTCGTGGTCATTTGGAAAGAGATTCTGAATGCCTTTGCTCAGATAGCTAAACGAGAGATCGGGACGTTGAGTGAAGAAAATACCCGGAAAATTCACCAAGTAGTCCGCCAGACGGGCTTCCGCCTTTTGCAGACGAAGGAATATTGCCGAGAAGGTTCGAGGGTCGTTGGGTATATCTCCCACAAAAGCTTTCTTGAGGGATTCGTGGGGAGACAGAGACGGACTCATTACTACGGACGAAAAATCATCATAAGGTACGCAATTGACTTGGATTCCCGAGGCGGTGGCAATCCCTTCGGCAAACAGCGGCAAGAAACATGTGAATTCCCGAGAGTGAAAACGAGAGGGGAGTGTGTCTTTCCATCCTGGTTCTCTCTCCAGTAGCAGTGAGCGAAGTTTTTGCCCTTTGCCTTCGCCTTCACGTAAACCTAGCCAATCCCCAAGGGAATCCTGATACCTGATGATTTTTCCCGCCATATCGATGGCGATCTGGGTGTTTTCAAAGGGTGGTGGTTTCAAGCTGTTTACCTTGTATGATGTCTTATCATATCATACACTCTTCATGGGGTTGGTAGGCAAGGAAAAGACTCGCCGTTCCTCCTTTTGGGTGTCGGGCGGAAAAATGTGCCTTGTGAGTGTACCATCTGTCTTTTCCCGGATGGACGAAACTTTGCTAATCCTTTTATATCAATGGATTGCCAATGTAGTGCATATGTTGGCGCGAGGATTGCAACGTGTGCGTCGACATGGCAGAACTACTCGACAATCTCTACAACCAAGAAAATTATCTCATTTCGAAGAAACTTCTCGACGCCACCCATCTTCGGCACGAGGCACTTTCGAATAATTTGGCAAACGTAGAGACCCCCGGCTTCAAGCGCAGGGATTTGCCCAAGACTTTTGCCGTTGAACTTCGTCGTGCAGTGGAACGGAAGGATTTTCGTCGAGTCAAGGCCCTATTGCCACGCAATGTTGAGGACAGGCAAGCCAAGCCCGTTCGTATGGATGGAAACACCGTTCAATTGGACGAGGAATTGCTCGCAATGAACCGAAACGCACTGAACTACGAGTACCTCAGTCACGCTGTCGGTGGTTCGATAAAGACACTGAATTTAGCCATTAGAGGGCGAATATAATGCTTCTCCAGTTTTTTCACCTTACCTTTTGAATTAACAAGAAAATCAGATTATGGGCATGAATCTTATACCAGGAGTGGAGGCAACGGGAAGCGCTCTTTCCGCGGAAAAAATCCGCTTGGAAATTATCGCTCAGAATGTTGCGAATGCCAATACCACGCAGGATGCCAGTGGTCATGTTTATCGTCGCAAGGAAGTGGCTTTTGAGGAATACGTAGCATCTCCTGAGCGCCGTACCCCCGGGTATGTGGACGAAAACCTCTATCTTGGGGTAAAGGTTACCGACGTATACGATGACATGACTCCCGGTCGTATGATTTACAATCCCGGTCATCCTCATGCCAATGACGATGGAATGGTTCAAATGCCAAATGTCGATATTTCTCGTGAAATGGTCGATCTAATAAGTGCATCCCGCGCGTACGAAGCCAACTTAACTGTTGTGAAGACTTCTCGCCGCATGGCCCAGCAAGCGATCGCCATCGGAAAGTAAAACTCAAGGCGCAACTTTAATTTTCTTAGTTATGAACGAAATTGCATCACTTCCAAGCATGTCGGAACTGCTTTCGCAGAATCCTAATCTGAAACCTAACGCTTCCGTCGACCGCTTCATGCAGTCTAGTGAAATGGGAGCCAACCTCGGTTCCGAGTTCTTGCAAAATACTGGTGTGGCGACTGGTGTTAACGCCATCGACGTCGATCCGGTCAATCGGGTAACTGCACCTGGTTTTGCCGACATGTTCGAGAAGTTCATCAAGGGTGTGGATCGCAAGAAGAAGGTCGCCGCGAGTGAGGTACAGGACCTGATCTTGGGGAAGTCCGACAATATCCATGAAGCCATGGTCAAAGTGCAGGAAGCGGGAGTTGCCTTTAATTTAATGATCCAAGTCCGTAACAAACTTGTGGATTCCTATAAAGAACTCATGCGGATGCAGGTATAGTCCCATTGAACGCTCTTTAATTTGCCTTAAACTTTAAGCATAACTGTACTTTATCGAAAAAAATATGAAAGAACGCTTTGATAAACTTTTAGAAATTTGGGCCCGAGTAACTATGGGCCAGAAAATTTCTCTCGTCGTTGCCGTCTTGGGGATTATTGGCCTGAGTGTCGGCATTATGAACTGGACGGCCGGCGGAACGAGCATGCGTCCCCTTGTTAGTGGCGCCGATTCCAAGGATCTGAGCGAGGTTGTGGAATTGTTGAAGAACAATCAAATCGAGTACGAGATAAGTGAATCAGGGGACGCGATCTTGGTTCCTGAAGATAAACGTGCTCAAATGCGCATGGAGATGGCTATGAAGGGTTTACCCAAAAGCGGTGATGTTGGGTACG
Organism: uncultured Opitutales bacterium; assembly: GCA_963934405.1. Taxonomy (GTDB): domain Bacteria; phylum Verrucomicrobiota; class Verrucomicrobiia; order Opitutales; family Seribacteraceae. The sequence goes on from CAWVZQ010000017.1 coordinate 10,688, forward strand.
AGATTTTCGACGAGGGTAATTTCGGCATCAGTGACTTTGTTCAACGAACCAATTACACACGTGCCATTCAGGGTGAATTGGCTCGGACCATTTCGGCAATGGATGCAATCCGTTCGGCCAAGGTCTTTGTTGTTCAACCCGAAAACAATCTACTCTTGAGTGAAGATCCCAACGATAGACCCAGTGCCACCGTGTATGTTGACACCGGTGGAAACACCTTGGACAAATCGCAAGTGAATGCGATCCAGTTTTTAGTGGCCCGTGCTTCCAAGGGAGTTAACAAGAGTTTTGTCACCGTGGTGGACAATCAGGGCAACACTCTTTCCGATGAAGACGACGGTGGTGGTGTTGCCGGCGTTGCCGGTCAAATGATGAAAGCCTATGAGGCACAAGAGCGCCGTTTGGAGACAAAAATTGAGACTATGTTGAGCAAGATCGTTGAGGGAGGGGTAGTGGCCCGAGTCTCCGTGAATCTTAACACCGAATCATTGACTTCACTGGATGAAAAATTCGATCCTGATGGGCAAGTGCCGCGCACGACAACTACGGATAAGGACGATGCTACCACTGTAGAGACCCAGCCTCAGAACACCGCCACTGGCATGGGTGCCAACGTTCCGAATGTGAGTCAAGATGCCACCCAGCAGGATCCGATCATGGCGGAGAGCAAGGAAAAGCGCGAATCGAAGACGACTGATTTCGAAATCAGCCGCACTGTGAAGGAAAGCGTACAGGAACCCGGCTCGATTATTGGACGCAGTGCAGCTGTTCTTATCGCAAGAGGGGAGCAACCTCGCTCTGAGGATGACATGACCAAAATAAAAGAGTCCGTAGTCAACGCCATCGGGGTGCGTTTCGATGAAAAAATCGGTATCACCGAGATTCCGACCTACGTGACAGTTCACGAAGTTGATTTTGTTTCCTCCGCCGGAGGACTTGCGGGAGAAACGCTCAATGAATTTCAAAACTTCATCGATACTTGGGGACCGCAGCTTAAAAACCTTCTCGGAGTGGTTCTCGCAATTGCCATTTTCATTGTTTTCCTCAGAATGCTTAAAAAGTTCAAGCCAAGTGATGCAGAGGTACAGGTGCTCGACGAAGTTGATGCCGATGCCTTGGCTGGAGCCCGCTCTCTAGGTGGTGGATTAACTCCCGAATTGCTTAACGATTTGATACAGGAAAAGCCGGATAACGTGGGCACCGCCTTGAAACGATACTTGGAAACAGGTGCTAGTTAATCGCTAAATGTTATAATTATTCGGAATACCTAAAGGAGACAGGTAAATGGACGCAGAGGTCGAAGAGGAAGAAAGTATTCAGGATCGCTACAGTCGGATGTCGCGAATACAGAAGTTGGCGTTACTCATGATCGCTTTGGGACCGCAAGCATCTGCTACCTTGCTGAAGCGGTTTGATACGAAGGATTCTGAGATTATTTGCAAGGAAATCGGCAATTTTCCCATCGTGGATCAAGAGTTGCAGGACTGTGTGCTGGACGAATTTTCGGAAATCATTGAATCGAGTGTAAGTTCCAATCTAGGTGGGATGGCTTTTGCCCAGAAGACATTGGAATTAGCTCACGGCGATTACCGTGCAAACAATATGATGAACCGTATTGCGCCTGTTCGGGATTCACTCGATTTCATGGACGACGTGAACGAGATGGAGTCCGGTCAAATTTACAATGTTCTTCGTTTTGAACAACCGCAGACAATTGCTTTTGTTTTGGCTAACGTTGATTCAGATAAAAGTTCCGAAGTGTTACTAATGATGGCTCCTCATATCCAGGAGCAGGTCATTGAACGTGTAGGTTCGATGGAGACTACCCCCACGGAGCAAGTTCAACTCGTTGCCGATACCCTTGGCCAGCGGATGAGTAAGAAAGAACAGTCACCACGGGTAAAGACTGGCGGAGTGAAGGCTGCGGCCGATCTTTTGAACTGGTTTGATAAAGAGGATGGCAAGGAACTTCTGAAAAACCTCGAGAAGCGAAACCCGAAACTTGGTTCATCTATTCGGCAGCGGATGTTCCGTTTTGAGGATCTTGTACGTCTCAGTCCCGGCGACGTTGGCAAAGTCGTCAAGGAAGTCGATCAGGACGATCTTATCGTTGCCCTGAAGAACGCTTCTCACGAACTAAAGAAGCTTATTTATACGACCATGTCCAAACGGGCGGTCGAGGCGTTGGAGGAACAACTCGAATTCCTTGGGCCGAAACGTCTTTCCGAAGTCGAGGCAGCTCAGGACCGAGTTATTCAGGTCGTTCGCGAACTTGAGGAGGATGAGGAAATCATCTTGGATACTGGGGGAGGCGACGTTGTCGTACAGTAAGGTCATTTCTTTTCCAGAAGCCCCGAAGGCGTTTACGGTAGGTTTTGTTGGCGACCCTCCTGTTCCTGCCGGAGACGCAACCGAAAATTCTCGGATTGCCCTAGAGCAGGGGAAGTCCGAGACCACCGCATTCTATCAAGAGGAAATCCGGAAACTTCGCTCCGAGTATGGTCAGAGGCAGAAGGACTTGCTCTCGGCGACCCAAGCTAAAGTGGATGATGTGTTGTCCGAACTTGATCGCCGTTTGCCGGATTTAGTGATCGGAATTGCCGAACGGGTTTTAGGACAGACGCCATTGGATCGCGAAACTGTCGAAGCCATCATCAAGAATATGGTGGCAGAGTTTTCCAATGATGATGAAAAGCTCGAAGTGTATCTTTGTGCCGATGACCTGAATCTACTCAAGGCTTTTGCCCGTGATGATGAAGAACCTGCTCCGACCGAAGGGGAGGGCGAAGAAAGCGGTTTTGCCGGAGCTATAGCAGGTATTTTCGAGGGACTGGATGGTGATGATGCCTTACTCGAAGGCTATCCGAATGTTAGCTTTCATGAAGATCCGACACTTTCCCGTGGCGATTGCCAAATAAAAAGTCGTTTTGGCCTTCTCGATGGTCGCATAGCTACAAAACTTCGCAAATTTGAGACTGAACTCAAGGGAGAATGATTGCTTCCATTGGAGAGCGTCTCGATTTGATGGAGTCCGGTATTCGAGGGGCTCGCCCAGCGGACAAAGTGGGATCCGTCCGGCGAGTCACTGGCCTAATCATTGAGTCTGAGGGACCCGAGGTAAGCATTGGTCAAACCTGTGCCATTACCTCATCACGCCACGATGAGCGTACGGAGGCCGAGGTTGTTGGTTTTCGAGATAATATGGTCCTTCTCATGGCTTTGGAAAGTGTTCACCGCATTCATCCTGGTTGTCAGGTGACGGCGAAACCGAACAGCAACGAGGTGCCTTGCGGTTCGGCTTTGTTAGGGCGAGTAATCGACGGCATGGGTCGTCCACTTGACGGTAAGGGACCTTTGCGAGCCGCATCTCGTGAAGGATTCTTCGCCGAACCGCCGAATCCTCTTTCTCGTGCTTTGATTCGGCAGCCTTTTGCTACGGGTATCAAGGCGATAGATTCTTTTGTTCCTCTCGGTCGTGGGCAAAGGATCGGTATTTTCGCTGGTTCCGGTGTGGGTAAATCAATCTTGCTTGGCATGGTTGCTCGCGGGTCGGAGGCAGACGTAAATATAATTTCTTTGGTCGGAGAACGTGGTCGTGAGCTTAGGGAATTCGTAGAGAACGATTTGGGGCCCGAGGGCTTGGCTAAATCCGTCATCGTGATTTCCACCTCGGATCAACCCGCCCCCATGCGTATCAGAGCCTCCATTCTTGCGACTGCCATAGCGGAAGGTTTTAGGGACGAGGGCTCGAATGTTCTTCTATTGATGGATTCCGTGACTCGTTTTGCAATGGCCCAACGAGAAATTGGTTTGGCGGTAGGCGAACCTCCCGCCTCTCGTGGATATGTCCCTTCTGTCTTTTCCATTTTGCCGAGGCTCTTGGAACGAACGGGAATGAGTGACGCAGGCGCCATAACCGCAATTTATACCGTACTGGTGGAGGGTGATGATATGAATGAGCCCGTAGCTGATGCGGTCCGCGGCTTTTTGGACGGTCACATTGTCCTTAGTCGTAAGCTCGCTAACGCCAATCATTTCCCTGCCGTAGATGTGTTGCGCAGTGTTAGTCGCCTGGATAGAGCAGTTTGCTCGAAGGAAGAAATGTCCCTTATCTCCGAGGCTCGGGACTTGCTCGCTCTTTATCGTCACAATGAAGACCTCATCAACGTTGGGGCTTATGTGAAGAATTCAAATCCCCGCATCGATCTTGCCATCGAGAAATATCCCGGAGTGGAAAACTTTCTCAAGCAACGCTACGATGATCTCCAAACCCGTGAGGACGCCTTCCGAAGCCTTTCGGAAATATTCTCGTGAGAGCTTTCCATTTTCGTTTGCAAACCTTGCTTAACCTTCGAGAGATGGCTCGCGAGGAAGCATTGTCCGCTTATGCGAATGCAATTCGCCAGCGCGAGTTGAATGAAGAAAAGCTCACCGATTGCCAAAGTCGCTTGGATGAGTTGCGCGAGGCAGTCGCTGCCTGTAGAACAAAGAGCTTCACGGGTGCAGAGCAAGCCAACTTTCAACAAGCTGTAAATTTTGCGAAAGAGCGCTTGCTACGACAAAGGAACAAGGTGAACCGCGCCAAGCGAGTTGAGGAAAAGGTCCGAACGTCCTATGTTAAGGCGGATGGAGACGAGAAAAGTCTAACAAACCTTAAAGCACGTAGGGAAGAAGATCATTTTCATTTTGAATTAAAAAAAGAGGAACGCGAACTTGAAGACGTGATCGGAGCCAGATACGCCCTCAAACCTACAACCTGAAACCACCTATGAATGTACCGCCAGCTATAATTATCGTCGTAGCCGTCCTTTTGTCGTTTGTTGGATCCGGCGCCCTTGTTTTGATGAACGCGGACGCGCTCTTCAAGGAAAAGCCTGAAATCAAGGCCGAATTTACCAGTGTGGAGTTCGATGCGGACGACACTAGCTATTCTCCGCAGGAAACTCACTCTATGAATCAACTCTCCAAGGAGTTGAGTTCCCTTAAGGAGGAATTGCTTGAACGTCAGCGTCAACAAGATGCTCGCGAATCAGCCATCGCTCTTGATTTTCAAGAACTAGGAAAGCAGAAAAAGGAACTCGAAGATCTGAGAACGAACTTGATGAGCGAGATGAAGAGTTATCGGGATCAGCAAAATACGGAGCTAGATGGGGAAGGCTTGAAAATCGCCAAGGACGCGGCTAAGCGGTGGATTGAACAGGGTCCCGAAGTGTCGACCAAGGAATTGCAACAATGGAATTTGAATGGAAAGTTCGAGGAGGCGTTGACGATCTTTGAATTGATGAAAGCCGAAGACAAAGCCCCTATGGTTGCTTTCATGCACAATAGCGACGATGATGATCTTATAGAGTTGGCCAATGCATTGACCATGCGGGATCGGACTCTTGCTCCCACGGGTTTGGGGACCCGTGCAAATTGATAGGGTTCCTGTTGTGCAAGTTTCTCCTTCAAGCATTGCCGCGAACTCGGCTTCTTCTGCACTGGTATTGCCACCTGCCTCGCAAAGCTCCACTGTAGGATCATTCGGTAGTTTTTGGTTGCCCGGAGATGCAGAAGCAATGAGGGGGCGTGGACCTACTTCTAGTCGGCAAAGGCAATCCGGAGGGAATCAGCAAGGGAAGAGTGGCGGGGGCACCGATCCAGAAGTCACCAACCTTAAGCAAACTTTGCACAGTGCTCGTGGAACAGCGAAGCAGGCGTCAGCTACATCTAACGACAAAGTTTTTGATTCTCCCAAGCAAAAGTCGGCCAACATTCACCGCGGAGCCTCGAAACTTTTATCTAAACTTCCGAAACCGAAGCTTCATCCAGTTAGACTGCAGACGCAGATCAATCGTGGACTCGCCACGGTTCGCCCAGCAGACAGTTTGTCCACGAACACTCTCGTCAAGGCACGGAGTTCGATGCAAGAAGCTAGTGCGTCTGAAAAAGGAGATAGGCATGTTCACCCTGATCACCAAGGGGATACGAATGATGGGAAGCGGCATGGCGCGAAACATGCTCAACAAAAGCTAGTGTCCGATTCAATTTCCAACAAATCAACAAACAAAGTGATCGATCGATTTGAGTTTCAAGACATCGCTGATGAAAAGGCGAATAGTGCGATCTCCTCTCCGCTGGCACAAACTCAATCAGGTAAAATCTCCGTACCCGAGAATTTGCGTCCTGTGTTGCCTGTTCTTACCGCACGAGTCGCAGTCTTGTCACGGGATGGGCGACGAGTTGCCCGTTTTGCTTTGGATTTGCCCGGAGGCAGTAAACTTGGCGTGAAGGTTGAGCTTGTCGGCAAGAAGGTTCGTCTCGCTTTCATTACTTCGGATCAAGAATTACGCAAATCCCTTCGCTCGGGTTCGGGACCTATTGCAGATTCCTTGGCAGCCTTTGGTTTTAGTTGCGAGGGTTGCCTGGTGGCATCCAGCTATCACGAGCTTGGCGATTCCCTTTCCAAAGCGGCTTAATTTGAATTTCAACCTAATTTTAAAATTTAGCGATTTTGCAAATGATTGAATCAGCATTAACATCACCGATAACTGTCGCAAACCCTCGGGCAGAAGGGTTCTCCGCAAATTCTTCAAGCAGCAGTAGCAATAGGATGGGCATGGAGGATTTTCTTCAGTTGCTCACTGCACAAATTGCCAACCAAGATCCGCTTGAACCTATGAAGGATACTGAGTTTATCTCGCAGATGGCACAGATGACATCTCTGGAGGAGCAGCAAAAGTTCACACAAAGCTTTACTCAATTTGCCGAATCTCAAGGCGAGGTAGCTGCCCAAGCCTATCTTGGCCGCAAAGTCACAATCGAAACCGATAGCGGCGAACGCAAATCTTCGGTGGCTAAGGCGGTCGAGCGTGGCGATGATGGTCAGATTACGGTAACTGTAGACGGTCAGTCGTATCCGATTGCCAATATTGTCAAGGTTGAGCTGGTCGACGAATCCGTATCTAAATAAATCCATCCACATCTCTCCAATTGATATGATACTATGATCGCTTCGTTGCACAATGGAGTAACTGCTTTAAAGAGTCTTACGCAAGGGCTTCAAACACTTGGTAACAATATTGCGAATGTTAATTCTCTTGGTTACAAGGCTTCCCGAGTAAATTATTCCGACAATTTTTATCTTCATATACAAGACGCTGAGTCTAGCGGTGGTGGTGAACCTCGTAATCAAGTGCAGCAGTTCGGTACCGGCGTTCATGTCGGTTCTGTAACCTCAAATTTCAATCAAGGTACCATAGATGTTACTGGACTTGATCTTGACTTAGCGATCGAAGGAGGCGCACTCCCTAATGCAGGTGGCTTTTTCGAGGTTACCGATCCAGCAACTGGGGAGTTGTTCTACACTCGTGCGGGTTCATATGATACAAACATAGCTGGTGTGGTAGTGACCCGAGACAGATTTCGCTATCAACTTCAAGGTCAAGACGGCGCATTGCTCCTTGGGGCACAGGATGGCGAAACTTTACTTGCTCGCCGAGTGGAGGAAGATGGCAAAGTCAACCTGCTCGTGAATAAAGATGGCCAAGACACTCTACGTGCCGCTGGTCAAGTTAAGCTCGTAAACTTTTCGGCACCGCAATACCTACGCCGTGTCGGTAATGGTTATTTTTCAAACGGTTTGGCAGGTCAGAATATAGCAGGGCAGTTGGATAATCCTTTGCCGACTATTGGATCTAATGGCAAAATCCGTCAATATGCCCTTGAACTTTCGAATGTGGATCTCACTAATGAGTTCGCATCTATGATCACCCATCAACGCTCTTTTCAAGCTGGTTCCCGAGTTGTCACTACATCAGATATGATACTCTCGGAAGCCATTAACTTGAAACGATAACCGAATCTTTAACCTAGGTCTCGTTATGTGTGCACAAATCGACGAACTCCCTGACAGTCAAGACACTCCTGCTAAAAGTGGCGGCGGCAATTTGCTACCCGTCCTTCTTGCACTTATCCTTGCTCCTGTGATATCAGCCGGAGCTACTTATTTCATTATAAACTCGCTCAAACCTGAAGAGACCGAGAAACCGATAATCACTGAAGGTGGTCAACCGTTGGACATCGAACCATCGGGAGATGAAAAATTCTATGAACTCAAGGATTTGATAACAAATCTCGGTGGACCGGTAAAGGCTAGGTACATCGACATTCAGCTTAAAATGGAAGGTCTGGCAGGAGACTTCGAGAAAATTCTCGAGCAAAATGAACACCGTATTAGGGACAAGGCTCTCACTATACTTGGCAACTACACTTACGAAGATGCACAACTTGATGGATTTCAGGAGCGTGTTCGCATTGATCTTAAAAAAGGTTTTTCCAGTGTTCTGCGAAAATATCGTGATGGTGAGAGCGATCTGATTCGGCAGATTTACTTTACCCAATTTGTTATCCAATAAGTTACTAGGTCTTGCTCTTCTAGCTTTGACCAAAGCATTTTACACTATTTAGACCGATGTCCAACGATCCATCACTCGAAGATGAAAGCTTCGACATAAGCGAAATCGAGGGCAC
>CAWVZQ010000018.1:0-19094 GCA_963934405.1 uncultured Opitutales bacterium
GAAGCAGAAGTCGGGGCAACTCGCCCAGCGTCCTTCCGACACTTCATTTGCGTGGTGACCCGTTCGCTGCGTGAGGTTGAGAATATGAGCAAAGGTCATTTGGGCGACGGATTTTGGCCCGTAGCCCGGCACGTTCGTAACGGGGATTCCGCGTTCGGAAGCGGCTTCGCAATCTACGATGTTCACTCCCGTAGCCGTGACGCCGATGTAGCGTAACTCCGGCAGAGCATCGATGGTTTCGCGGGCGACGAGTGCTTTGTTGGTGATGATTACCTCGGCCCCAGTACATCTTTCGGCCACCAGTTCGGGGGGCGTTCGTTCGTATACTTTCAGTTCGCCAAACTTAGCGAGATCATCCCACGAGAGGTCTCCGGGGTTGAGGGTGTGACCATCTAAGATAACAATCTTCATGAATTGGAAAATTAAAACTAGGTCCTTTTAACGGAAAAACATTACCACATAGGAGGAGTTGTCTACTTGACGGAATCGTCTTTCGCAGTTGCTGCCTTTCGTGCCAGTTCCAAGGCGAATTTCATAACCGTATCGACATTTTCGATTAGGTCTTTCTGGCTTTGTGCAACATTGTGGTCGGGACGAATGCCACTCCCTTTAGGGAAAGTCTTTTCCCCTCGGTAACTCTCGTATCGAATTAGGGGAACTTCGATTTGGCAACGGGTATTGGGTAAATCGTAGAGCACCATGTTACCCGCCGTGAAGTTGGCGTGCCCCCCTCCGGTTTCCTCGCCAATGAACGTTACATTGTCGTTATTCAACAGGAAACTGCAAAGAACTACTCCTCCCGAGTGCGTCCAACCGCTGATGAGGACGTATATATGGCCGTCGAATGCCGTTTTCCTTGGTTTCCATGCACGGTTTTTTTCCTGGAGCATCACAAAACGTCCCGAATCCGATTTCTCGAAATCCTTAGCCAGCATTTTTTCCAACATCTTTGGGAACTGGTTGCGTGCTAAATGTTCCTTGACGGGAATTGTCAGGGTTTTGGTATCGGCCGACTTTACATCGCGAAAAGGGGCTTGGGCAAAGTAAGAGAAGAGTTGGGCGTCGTTGCCCACGTAACCCCCGTCGTTTTGGCGCAAGTCGAGTACGATGTGCTTCTCCTCATCTTCCTCGAGTGTCTCGAAGTTGTCTCGAAGAAAGGTTTTGTATTTCTGTCGTCCCTTTTTGTTCAATCCGAAGTCAAAGGAGTTCATGCTGAGCAACTGGATGCCTTCCTCGACATGGCTCAATTTGTACTTCTTTAGTTTGCCAATAGTCGAATGACGTTCGGATAGGGTCTTCTCGAGTTTTCCGGCGGGTACGGATTTAATCGACTTGCTCGATTCTTTTTCTGATCCAAAAGGGAGGTAGTCGATTTGAAACTTTTCCTTTTGACCAAAGAAAAGAAAATAGTGCAGAGCGAACTCCTCGCCCATTTGGCGATATTTCAGAGTGGCGTTGTATCCATCGGACCTGACGTAAGGCAGAAGCTTTGCTAGGATTTCTCCCATTGGCATGCCGTTGATTGCTGTAATCTGACTGCCTAGCGGCACATCGAGTTTCGCGTGATCGACATAGGCTTTCTTATTGAGGAAGATTAGTGGAAGCGGGAATAGGGCAGTTTCTTTCTGGAGAGACTTTAGCAGTTTGGGAGAAAGATCGAAATACGTGTGCCCACAATAGACCTTCTCGACCAGCGGAGCTACTTCCAAATAGAATTCACGCAAGGTCATTGGTCGGTCGAACGCCTTGTTAACTTGATCGAATCTTCGGTCGAATTCATCCTTCGAGGTATAGAGGTACAACCCCGGATGGCCTCCCTCAAGGGCTTGCCTAAGGACATTGAAATCCTCTTTTAACTTTTCGGGTGTGAAGGATTGCTCCAGAGCAGATGTTAGTCGATTCTTCTTACTCTTGGCGGCTTCACCCGTTCCTACTGTGAAACACGACAACACAAGCCCGCCAAGAAGAATGCGGGTAGTTAGGCTCTCAAACAACTTAGTCCCTCCTTGTATGGCTTAGAGGCCTTCGATTTAAAGAGAATTTCACTTGTGTTCTTCAGGCGAATTCGCCGAAACACAAAGAGGGCATGCCAGTAGGGCAAACCACGGAATTTTCAGCTTGTTCATAATCTGGTTGGAGTTTCCTCCATGGCGGATTTTATTTTTCCCCCTTCAGGCAGGTGATCGTGCCTTTCACTGTGGAGAGGAAGAGTTTTCCGTTGGCCGCGGCAAGACCGTCCCAAGTAGGAAGGTAACCAAGGTTGTACTTGGCCAAGGTTTCACCTGTTTTGGCGGATACTGCGAGAAGCACGGCGCCTTGGGTGCCTGCTAAGGCAGCTTCCTGCTTGTCGATGACCTCTTTCACGGAATTGTCGCGAGCCATAATGCGCGAAAAAGTTTCTTCCTCGTCCATGACGTCCGGGGGACCTGCAACGAAGATGACGTCCTCAGCCAAAACCATTCCACGGGCAAGCACGGGAACGTCGTTCGTCCAGTTGTGGGCGACGCCTCCGCCGGCTTGCTGTTTTCCTCCTTTTTTTGCTTTGCCGGCAAAGCGGAACGCATTTCCCACTTTGCCTTTGGCAGGCTGAGCTCCGGTGACGCTAGCTTTGTGTCCGTGTGGAGAGAGATCGGCGGCCTTTTCATTATCGAAAGAGCAAGCGAGTACACAGGTCGATTCAATGGCTCGTTCTACTCCCGGATTGAGAAAGGCCTTAGTGAAGATCTCGCTGTCAACCTCACCGAAGTGCAGGCGTACCTCGTCGATCGAGCCAGTGAAATTGAATGGGCTTGAGTAGTTCCCTACGGCGGATAGGTCGTCGGCTCCTATATCCAGACTTTGGATGGGGTCGGAGGCAATTAGATCAGGGGCTTCCCCTTTGGCGCCTAGCCGTCCGTCGAGATAGAGACGCATTGATTTGTCTTTCGACAGGACACCTGCCAAATGATGCCATTTCCCCTTTATCGTGTCTCGGACCGATATGCTGGCCAGCTTGTCCTTTGAACGGATGTGAAAGTGAGGACGACCCTTCTCGATGGTCAGGGCAAAACCGTCGCGTGGTCCGCCTCTGGCAACAATGACGCCATCGTTCCTGTCAGCCTTCACCCATGCCTCGATGGCAATAGCCTTCCCTTTGGGATTGAGAGTTTTTGGAATACCGAAGCTCACCATTTGCGTAGGTGTAGCCGGGCTTCTTCGGTTGGTGGCTGGGCTTGGTGCTTCCGTACCCACCTTTTGCTCCATCGGAGCTGAGAAAAGCTGGTGCTCCAAAGTTGTTGTCCAGCGAAGATATTGTGGTTTGCGGCCGAAGCCGTAGACGGTGTCCTTGTCGTGCACGAGGATACGCCCGGAGGGGGCGAACTTGCCTGCTTGATAGTAGCCACCGTGTCCACCCGCGAAGCTGCGACCGTATACCCAGTAACTGCGGTGGAACCAGTCGCCATCGAGAAAACCCGTTGGGGAGAAAAGGTGGGAACCTTCGCCTTTTTGCACGGATCCTTGGGTGGATGGGTTACCTGAGTGTGGACCCAGTCCGATGCGTTTTCCGTTGAGGTCGAATTTCTGGGAGCGCATGTAGATGAATTCACCGTCGCAAGAGAGTACGTCGGTCAAACCCACAGGCATGTTCAGGATTTGATGACGGTCTTGAAGGTTGTCTCCGGTTTCGGGATCGGTTTCGTTTATTTTGGTTTGAGCGATGGTTTCCCCCGTTTTGGCATTGAGCCTGTAGAAGCGCAGCCCTCCATCGAGGAAGTTGGAGCGACCCGCGACGAAATAGGCGGAACTGTCACGGACAAGTACGTTTCCTGAGACAGGCCAAACGGATTCCAGTTGCTCGAAGGACATGTGACGGAGGTCCTCGGGGGACGCATGGAAACGCCAAGCAAGAGTGCCGTCGGAGGCTTGCAGGCTGGTCACGGTCCCATCGGCAGAGCCAAAGAGGACATTGCCTTGATGATAAGTGGGTGGAGAATCGATTCGTCCGCCGGCGACGTGAGACCAAAGGATTTTTCCGTTCTCCGCGTCTAGGCAATGGACGGCGTGCGCATCAATTTCCGCAACGAAGAGTTTGCCGTCCGCCACGATTACGGAGCTGAGCCGTGAACCATCGCCGATTTCAGTTTCCCAAGCCGGGTTGAGCGAAGTGGATACGGGAGCGACTGCTTTTCCGCTACGATTGATGTTGCCGCGATAAGTCGGCCAGTCCGAGGGGGTTTGTTCTTTGGGCGCGGAGGTCTTGCCGTATGCTGGACCTTTTTCCAGTTGTGGTGGTAAATCTTTCGAGTCGGGCGTCTCTCGACTGTCGGATGCCGGGGCGAGGGCATTGAGACCGAATAGCTTGGCTTCGGGATAACAGGCGCAGTTGTGGGGTGGGGCATAGACCAACCCGTTGCAGGGCATGATGCCATATAGGCAACCGCCACGAACCCAGTGATTGATATCCCAGTGAGACTTTTCGAAGTCTACGAACTCGATGCCCGTCCGAGATGCGAGCAGGAAACGTTCGGTGGCCTTCGCAATGTGGCATCGGTGATGAAACCAGTAGGGATTAACCTTTGGCGGAAAGCTCTTTTTGACCTCTCCCGAATGGAGGTCGCGACCAGTCCATGCTCCTGAGTCCTTCGTGCTAGTCAATGGAGCGGACCAAACCAGACCACCGATAACGAGCAAGTCCTCAGGAGATTGATAACCGCCGCGTTCGTGTGGAGATGTCCAGAGATTCTTGCCTGTGGTCGCATCAAAAGCGGTCATTGAACGGTCGCCACCTGCGAAAACCACCACACCATCGACGACAACCAGCTTGGGACCGAAATTGAATGGGACGCTAGGTCGACTGCCACTGGATTGACCCTTCCACGCGACCTTGCCGGTCTTTAGGTCGATCGCAGTGACGTTCTTGCCGTCATAAAGGTAGGCATGTTTTCCGTCCGTGGCCGGTGACAGTGGCGCGGCAGGGCTTTCGTATTCCCAGCGCTTCTTGCCGGTTTCGGAATCGTAGCACATGAGGATGCGAGGCTTTTGGTTCCAGACGAATTCCGTCCGAACACGAGCTTGATCTCCCACGTTGTGCTTTGGTACATAGTCCTTTAGCTCGGAAACGCCCTTGTTTACCAAGGCAATTAATGATCCATTGGCCACGAGTATCTCCTCCGTTCCCTCGGAGCCTTTGAAGTCGGTTAACGTTTTTCCAGAGGTGGCGTCTAGGGCTGAAACGGCAGCGGTTATGCCCAAAGTGAAATAAACGCGATTGCCTACAGAGACCAGTCTGCGCGCCAGTTGCGTGGGACCGCTCTTGAGAGGCCAGAGGTGATGATGCCATTTCGGGATATCCCGCTTCCACAGAACGACTCCGTTGAAGGCGTCTCGAGCAATTAGCTTCCATTGCGGTGGCAACTGGATCGACACGCGGGATCCCTCGTCCATGACGTAGAACAAGCGGCCGCGGGAAGAGACGAGGGCGCTCATACTAGCCATGCGGTCGTGGTGACGCGACCAACGCGGACTACCCACCCACTGCAGTCGGCGTGGCGGTCCCACTCGTGTGTCTTTGGCCACGGCATTGCCATCGGCTCCGTGCAAATAGTGCGTCCAGTCGTCGATTTCCTCAGGCCATGGTTTGGCTAGGCTCTTCCACTTGCCGTTGTTAAGAATATAGGCGACACCTAGTGGTGAAAGTACGCGCAGGATTTCTGTCTCGTCAATCGTTACGCCATCCTCGGCTAAGAGTAGGTTTACCATGTTGTCGATGTACGGTAAGTGGTTGCCCCGCAATACGTCGGCAGCGACAGTTCCGTAACTTCCTGCAGACTCTCGAATTTCCTTACGGAGGTCTTTGAGTTGCGAGGCATCCGTTACGAGTGCGTGAACTTGGTAACTGTCGTTCGGTTGCAACGCGGCAGTAACGGAACCGTCATCGGACCCTACGTGAACGACAAATCCTCCTTTTACGCCTGATTCCTTAAGGATGCGGGTAATTTCGTTTTTTGACGAACCGGCGAATGTGGCATTCGCCGACAATATGATCAAAGGAATAACTAACAGCTTTTTCATGAGGGAGTGGATTAAATGGTTAAGAGTGAATCACCCGCTCGGCGATTCAGGGGGGCGAGATTAACTACTTTTTAGCAAGTGCCGGAAAGGTATTCTTCAGATCTAGCGTGTCGCCTGTTTCCTTTTGAAGTTTCAGGAATCTAGCAAAGAGCTTCCGCATGAGGGGTAAGTTGGTTTCGTCTTTCGCGAGGTCTTTCATTTCCATTGGGTCTGCCGCGATGTCGTATAGGCGGGCAACAGGAACTTTTGGATAAAGAAGAAGCTTCTTGTCCTTTACGGTTACCGAGCGCTGGACGGATAGGTAAGCCCCATAGATGGCGTCGTAATTGGATTTCTTGATTTCTCCTCTTGCGAGGGGCAGCACGCTGTTGAACTGGACGTGATCGGGTTTTTCGACGCCCGCTATTTCGAGAGAGGAGGCCATTACGTCCTGAAGGTAAACAGGAGCGGAAACCTTTGTTCCTTTAGGTATTTTGGGCCCCTTTACGATAAAGGGGACGCGAGTGCTGTGCTCGTAAAGGTTCTGTTTGCCGAACAGACCGTGATGCCCGACGGCGAGTCCATGGTCTGCGGAGAAGAAGACATAAGTGTCTTTTGCCATACCCGACTTTTCGAGTGCATTCAAAATGCGCCCGATCTGGACGTCCATGTGGGTGATTATTGCGTAGTATTCCTGTCTGTGCACCTTGACGGAATGCTCCGTTCTCGGCATCGGGCCTAGCTTTTCGTCGCGCAGTCCGTGCTGGCAGCCAATTTTGTCCTTGTAGGGATACATCGGCAGGAAGTTCTTTGGAATGGCGATGCGGTCGAGGGGATACTTGTCGACGTATTCTTTGGGCGACTGCCTCGGGTCATGAGGAGCATTGAAGGCAACGTAGGCGAAGAAAGGTTTTTCCTTTTCGTGCTTCTTGGCTTGAGCAATGTAGTCGAGGGCGTCGTCGGCTACTATTGCGCTCCAGTGCCTGCCGCCTTTCCAAAAGCCCTCGAACTTCGGATCGGACGGACTCCACGGGTCGGGCTTCCCGGGGAGTGGGCGGTTGTAGCCGGCAGGTGTCTGGTTGGGCATGCCCGGGCGCACGTTGCGAGCAACGTTGAAGCACTTGTCGGCGCTGGCCCGCACGTGCCATTTTCCTGTGAAATAAGTTTGATAGCCGGCTTTTTTCATATTTTCCGACCAAAAGCGTCCTGCGGCACGTTCCTGCTCAGCCTTCTTCGAGGCTTCGTTGGCATGCCAAAGGAAGCGTCCGGTGTTGAGCATATGTCTGCTGGCTACGCAGACGGCTCCACTCCACGAACCCATATTGTAGGCCCGCGTAAAGGTTGAGCCTGAGGCTGCTAGCCGGTCGAGGTTCGGTGTCTCTATGTCGGTTAGCCCTAAGGAAGCAATGGTCTCGAAGCACTGGTCGTCGGCGAAGATGAAGAGTACGTTTGGCTTCTTCTTGGCATGAACGGAAAGGGCGGAGGCTAAAGCCGCCGCGAGGATGAGGAACACAGGGCGAATCATGCCCGACATGTTTGTGGAAGCGTCGTGTCTTGGCAAGAGTGTAGAAAGGGAGAGGAAACTTTCTTACATGTCACTTGTCGGATGCGTTTTGGTCATCGCCTTCCGTAATATTGGCATCGCCGTCGATGAACTCGTCGGAAACGTCCTCCAGTTTAGGCAAGCCCTTCGGCGGGTCCGGAAGTTGCCAGTCTTCGGAGACCCGCTTAGCAGTTCCAATTTTGTAGTTCGTTAAAGGGAGTTCAAACCAACCCTCTTCATTCGGTTCGAAGTGGTAGAATGTGGCTTCTTTTCCATCAAAATTGAGATTTCCGAATACATTGCGTACAATGCCGTGCTCGTCGTAAGCAATTTCGGACGATCCGACCACTTTGAAACTACTTTTGTTGTGGTTGGCTTGGTAACCGTGTGGCAGGACTACAAGAGTTTCCACTTTCGATATGCCATCGAAGCGCGAGGTAGTTTTTCCTGTTACATGAACTTGTTGCTTTTCGTTTTTGTATTCCCAAGCCCAAGTCCCCGGATTGCGGAAAGAATCGGGCTTTTTTTCGGCGAGCTTTCTTGCGGCGAGGATGCGAGGTCGCATCTTGGGGTCGCGCCAGGCAGGGTCGAGGACGTTGCCCACGAAAGTGCCCACTTGCTTGAGGAAATTGGTTTTCTTGTCGTCGAGGGATAGCTCGAGGGTGGCTTGGTATACCCCATCCTTCTCGTCTGATTGGATGGACATGCGGTCAAGTTGATCGAGTGCCGCGAGGGCGAACTCCTCATCGACCCGCAGGTCTTGGCGATCGATCGGCAAAGCATCTGTGAGTCGGGCGAGGTCGAGGGTAAGGTTGAAGTAACCAGTGGACAACAGGTTCCGAGTTTCGCCACTAACGGGATCGGGAGCCTTACCCGCCTTCAGGATGGTGGCTTGGTCACGCGAGCCGAGGATGAGGCGGTTGTCCTTGGCCACGAGGCTGATGCCCATGGTCTGCAGTGGTTCGCGGGCTGCCTCGTCGAAGAGGGCCAACAGTTTTTTCTTTAGGATTTGCTGGTAGACCTTGGAGGCGGGATCGACTGTGGAGAGGGCCAAGACGAATTCGGGAATGTCGCGCAGGGGGCGCGGAGTGTCTTCGTCGGGCAGGTCGATCAAGGAGACCGCCAAGTCTCCCGAAAAGGTGGAGAGTGCCTCGTCGATGGTGAGT
This sequence comes from uncultured Opitutales bacterium, assembly GCA_963934405.1. GTDB lineage: Bacteria > Verrucomicrobiota > Verrucomicrobiia > Opitutales > Seribacteraceae. The sequence goes on from CAWVZQ010000018.1 coordinate 8,740, forward strand.
CCAAGGCCGGGCAAGGGTTCGTTCATGGGTGGCAGGTCGAGCTGGTCGCCGATGGATCCGGATAGCTCGCCGAGCATCTTGCGGATGCCTTCCATGTTTATGGAGAGGGTGGCCGCGGCAATGGAGTCGGCGGGCAAGAGGTCGAGCATGAGGTCGCCGACACCGTCGCCTGCGAAGGCGTAGGGGAATGCCTCGCCGAAGTTTGCCCTTACCTCTATCATGAGTCGGCCGTTTTCTGCGGTGACTTCGTAGGTCGCCTTGCCTTGCTTCAATTTGTCGAAGAGCTTGCCCGAAAGGGTGGGGTCCAAGTCCACTTCGTCCGCCATCAGGATTAGCAACCAATCGAGGTAGCCGGCGTAATCGAGGTAGAAGCCGGCATCAAAGGGTTGTCCGAGGTGAGTTGCCAGATCCGCAGGAATATCGTAAGGAGACTCGACGGATTCGCGTACCTTGCCCAGATCGAGACCGTCTTCGACGACGGAACCATGGAAGAAAGCGGTTTCTTCGGAGATGGCGAGTATCCAGTGTTTGTGTTGTATGAAACGTGTGCCATTACGTGAGGAACGGCGCACTTTGTCGTTTTCCCGGGAAGTTTCGAGCAGGCGTTCGACGAGGTTTTCGAATTTATCATGATCGGCCAAGGGTAGGATGAAACCGAAGGAGGGGAGTGGGGGTATGAACATGAATTCGCCCCTTCGCTTTTGCTCGCTCGCCTGTCCAAGGAAGAAATAACCGTCGGCTTCCAGTTTGATGCCGGATTCAGACGGATCCTCTATCATGCGAGTAATGTAGGCCGCCATGTCTCGCTCCTCTTCGTCTTCAAGGTCGAACTTACCTCCGAAGTCAGGATTCATGGCGGAGTACAGAAAGGCGATGGCGGGCATGTGGATGACGGTCTCGTAATCGAGTTTCCGCAGGATTTGCCCTGGACGAACCGTGGCTACCAGCCAAGCGTCATCTGGAATCAGCTTTGTGTGGTTGGGCAGTGTTTGAGTGGGCGATCCCGACGATTTTTGTTCGGTTGAATTGGAATCTCCATTAGTTGAATCGCCGGGTGAACCGCAACCGAGGCAGATCAATGCCGAAATGGAAAGGAATGATAGGGCGAGGGCTGAGGAAGATTTTTTCATTAAACGATATAACCAAGTGGTAGTGGCAGAGAGAAGCGAAAAGAGAAATCACTCCTTAGATGAGATGACTAAAAGATTTGCATTAAAAAGCCCGCTGATACTGCGGGCTTTAATAAAGGCAAAATTAGTTGCCCATCGGGTTAAAGGGCTCAGCGCCTGCAGTCTTGCATCACTCGTAGCCAAACCTCTCGAATGTCGTGCAATCGGAGAGAAGTCTCCTCCAAATAGTCACTGAGGATTTGGGTGTTGTGATGCTCAAAAAGGCGATTGAGCCGTAGGGATTCGTTGAGCGCTGAGTGAGATTTCTTAAAATGGCATATGGCGAGCTGATAATCACCAAGGTCCAAACTTTGCGCTCCTAGTATAGAGTGTCGCTCACCATCTGCCAAGCTAGTGCAGTAACTCCATGCCAAGTTGGCTTGGGGTTGAGTCTGGTTGTGCCGCATTAAGTGTTCCCACGATGCCCGAAGGTAAACGTATAGGGCGGTGGTGGAAACATAGACGGGGTGCTTGTGGATAGTATATGGATCGGAGTCGGCAAAAGCTTCCTCTTCCTCTTGATCATTCAGGGAAGTCTCTTCGGAAAACCCGAGTTCGTCTTCCATTACCGACCAGTCGTCGTGATCCCAGCCCATGAGGTGAGCCGCTTCATCCAAGCGATCGTTTTTTTCGCGGACACTGTTGTAGACAGCTATGAAGCGAGACACTTCTTTGTCGGAATCACGAAGATATCGCTGCCAGTCCGATTCATTCCATGCGATCTCTCCTCCGTCATCCCAATCTCCGTCGTAGTTGCTTTCGAAATCGTACTGGCTCATTGCTGGATTTTGTGTGCCGCGGGAATTGCGACCTGTTTAATCTTTGTTTTCAACCGGAGAAAGAACAAGGTCAATTTTTTTTTTAGGAAAGAGATTGGTCGAAAAGTTAATCTTGGTTATGCGGATGTGATGTCGACTAACTGCTTTCGTTTAAATGTGAAATTTACCGGTAGGGTTCAGGGAGTAGGTTTTCGTTGGAACGTCAAAGACGTTTCGAGCGGGTATTCGGTGACGGGCTATGTTAAGAACTTGTCTGACGGTTCGGTTGAGATGCTTGCCGAGGGCGAGGAGGAAGAGGTTTTATCTTTTTTGGTCGGTGTGGAGGAACGAATGCTTGGTTACGTGACGGATCGTGTTCAGCTTCCAAGGGTTGGAGTCAGGCAGTTTTCCTCTTTCGAGATCACCTATTGATTAGCGCAGGCATCTTTTGAGGCTCATCAGGGCCATGGCTGTGCCGTACTGTTGGTGATAATCGTAAAAGGGGTAGTCCCACCAAGATCCGTCTTTCTCTTGAAGGGGAAGGAGGATGGCTGCGAGGTGGTTCTGGTATAGAGGTTGGTCTGCCTCGGGGAGGGTTTTGATGCAAAAGGCTGCGTAGTAATGACCATAGTAGAAAAAGTATCCTGCCACCTTGAACCAAGACTCATGGGGTACGGGGCGCTTGCGGGCTACGCTTAGCCAACCGTTCCGGGCAATTAGGCGGTCGAGGCAGATCTTGTGTACCTCGTGTGTCACGGTTTTGTCTCCCCATATTTGCAGGGCAAGGTTACAAGCATGGGATCGCCCCAGACTGCCCCCGGGGCGATTGATGCCACGGCGCGGTTTCCACTTCAGGTATTCCCCATAGAGATAACTGTGGTCGGGAAGGCGTTGTCGCTGGGTTGCGTCGTACGCTCGCTTGACGAGCTTTTCTGGTGGTTCGATGCCACGCTCCTTGGCTTCATGCAGAGCGAGGAGGCCAGTCGCGTTGACGAAGGATATTGAACTGCCTGATGGCTGCTTGGTTTGGGCATTGAAGTCGTAATATCCCCAACCTCCGTCGATCGATGCATAGCGCTCAAGCATGCCGATCTGATGATTTATCAAATCTTCGATGCGAAGGAGTTTGGTTTTGTTGGCATCGGATTTGCCCACGATTCTTTTGTGCATGCGGGTAAGGGCTTGGATGCCATAGGCATGCGCCCAGACGTTGTAGATAGCCATGGGCGTTGCCCGCCTCAGATAAGGAAGTTTTTCCAGTAAGTATTCTTCCCCTTTCCCGATAACCTTCGAGTAGTTTGAATCGTCGCCCTTGTTTTCGATGAGCGCGGCAGTCGAAAGAGCAGTGACTGCAAGTCGGAAGGCACGGTGGGAACCAGGTACGGGAGCGAAAATGTTTAGCCCCTTGGTGTTTCGAGCGGAACCCCATGACCCGTCCGGGTTTTGCCGGTTCCTGAGAAAGGCGCACCCTCGGTCTATTGAGTCGAGGATGGTTGCCTGCGAAGGGAACTCGACTTGGGGCAGGCGTATAGGTCGTTCAACTTCCGAATCATCCGCAATTGCGGAGAGCGAGAGAATGAGAGACAGTGGGATGCAGGGGATGCGAAACATCTTGGAGACCTCGAAGAGATGACTGATTAATCCTTTGGCTTTTCAGCAAGAATTTTTTTGCCTGCTTTTAAGCCCTCAAGAATTTCGATGTTTTCTCCGGACCTTTCTCCTGTCTTTACCGTTTGTTTTTTCGGTTTTTTCCCTTCACGGTGGAGATATACGAATTTATTCTCCTCATCCTTTCTTTCTGAAAATACGGCACTGGCGGGCACGACGATGGCTTGCTCGTTTTCGTAAACGAGAAACTGGAGTTTGCATGACATGCCGGGAAGGATTCCCTCCCCCTCTTTTGGAATGGAAACATCTACCAGAATTTCGAATTTCCCAGGGGAGACTGGAACGCTGGACACTTCACGGATGCTACCTGTTAGTTTTTGGTCGGGGAACGCCTTTGATTTAATCTTTCCCTCGTAGCCTTTCTTCAGTCGCCGTAGGTCTGCCTCCGGAAGGTTTGCACGCACGAAGAGAGGTTTTGATTCGACGACTGTCATAAAGACTTCGTTCGGTTTGAGCATACCACCTTTACGAAATCGGGCTTTTAGGGCGGTGTCACCCGACCATTTTCCTTTTTCGAAAGTGCCCCTGTAGAGAACTCCCGAAGAGGGGGAGGGGACTGTCATCGCCTTGCGATCAGTTTCTAGGCGGGCAAGGTTTTCGGAAGCCTTTTTGTGCTGCTCTGCCAACTTTTTTGATTCCAGTTGCTTTTTTTCAAGTTCGACTGGCTGGGTTTTACGCAAAGCTCGGGAAGAAAGCTCGTCTCTCTTGGCCTTTTCCTTCGTCTCCAAATCTTCGCGAGGAATATTGATCTTAAGGGCGTCTTCATTTCGGATTTTGGCGCCTTCCAGAGAAAACTTGGCACGATCAACAGTGCTTTGGGCTCGTACCAGTATGATTTCCTCCGTTTCTTCGGTCAAGTCGTCGGCTTCGTACATCTTCTTGAGCTGTTTGAGTTCTTCTTGGGCGTAGGCCAAGGCGTCCTCATAGTTTTTTAGGCTCATCGCTGCGGCTCTTTTGTTGAATGGACTCTTAATCTTCTCGTGTCGGGCCAAATCTTCCTTGGAGTACTTTTCTTTTCTCTCGATTTCAGATAATTTAATTGGCGCGATGGCCTCAGCAAGTTTCAGGTCGGCGGCGGCGATTGACCGATCCAAGTCGAGGAGTCGTAAGTCGTGGCGGAGATTAGATATCTTTTCATCTATTTTTTCGAAATCGAATTTCACGAGCTGTTCGCCTTTTTTTACGACTGCACCCTGCGGTTTCGCCTCCAATACCGTCAGCTCGGCCCAAGACTTTGTATTTACTGATACTTCGCTCATTCGTGCGCTCTCGAACACGCCTTCAAGATTTAGTTTCACATAGAGAGCTTCTCGTTTCGCCTCGTGTGTCTTGGCTTTGCCTTCTGCCTCTTTTTTCGATTCCTTGGTTTTTTCGTCGCTCTTCTCGCTTTCTTCTCCTTTTTTTTCAGGATCGGTGGCATTTTCGGATCCATTTTTCGAGGCAGCCTTCTGTTCTTTTACAGGTTTGTCGCACTCCTCGGTGGCGTTTCCTTGTGCGTCCTGAACTTTAGGCTTGGCGTTGGCTTGGACTAGAAAGAAGCATGACAGGCACGCGAGTACATAGAGGTGGTTCGGTCTGTTTTTCATTTGTGTTTACGAATTTGAAGTCGTGAAAAAATGGGAGAGTTCAGAGAGTCCTTGTTTGTGCAAATCGGTTTGCTCCGAAGTGCTTCCAAAGTGCTGGTTAGGGCACTTTGAGCATTGACTCCGCGAGGGTGGAGACATCACCGCCGGTGGGCAACTGAAAAGCTTTTAGTTCGAAGCGATTGAGGGAGGCGAGCAGGTGATCGAAAATATCGCCTTGAATGTCCTCGTAGTTTACCCAGTTCACATCGTTGACGAAGACATAGATTTCAATGGGTAGACCTTTTTCGGAGGGTGCCAGTTGGCGTACCAAAAAGGTCATGCCTTTCTGGTGAATCTTTTTATTGGATTTCAGATAGGCAATGCAATATGCACGGAACGTGCCTGCGTTGGTGAGGCGGCGACCATTGACCAGTTCCGTCAGGTCGACTTTGATTTCTATGTTGTGATTGGTCAGCTCTTTTTTCTTCTCCGATAGATATTCCTGCAATAGTTCGATTTTCTCTAAGCGTTTATATAATTCGTCGTTTACGAATTGAACGGAATTTAGATCCAACGAGATACTTCTTTTGATCCGCCTCCCCCCGGATTCGCTCATCCCTCGCCAGTTTTTAAAGGAATCGGTAACCAGCGCGTAAGGTGGGATAGAGGTAATTGTCTTATCCCAGTTCTGTACCTTCACGGTGGTTAGAGAGACTTCGATGACATCGCCGTCTGCCCCGTACTTTGGCATTTCGATCCAATCTCCCTTTCGAACCAAGTTGTTTACCGAAAGCTGTATGCCTGCCACCAGTCCGAGTAATGCATCCTTGAATATCAGCAGGAGGACGGCCGTCAGGGCACCGAGTCCCGAGATGAAGTATAGGGGTGACTTGTCGAAAAGGATAGACAGTACGAAGATTACGCCCGTCGCGTTTATTAGAATCTTGAGGGCCTGCGACAGTCCTCTAAGCGGTAGTCGTTTTGCGATTTCGAAATTCTGGTAGACTACTAAGCCAGCGTTCAAAAGAGCATCGAAGACGAATAAGCCGATGACGACCAGATATACGTTCACCGCAATCTCGGCCAGTCCGAGCAAGGATGCGGAACCGGCAAATAGCCAAGGCGCCCCCACTTTCACGAGAATGGCCGGAGCTAGATGCGAAAGCCTCTGGAAAAATCGAACCTCAAGCAACGCATTCCCGAATTTGCCCCCCGAATGTTTGACCACCGAGCGAATTACCTTGAGCGCAATTCCCTTCACCAAGCCATTTATCAGCGAGGCCAACACAACCAAGATTATTATGGCTACGAAACGAGACAACCATTCCGCTGCGGTCTCGGAAACGCCGAAGGCATTTACGAACCAATTGCTTAGCTCGCTGGGAGAAAAAGGAATTCCATTCATAAAAGACAAGGATTCAACTTTTTGCACTCACGGGCAAAACTAAAATGGAAACTGAAGACAATCGAATAGCTTTTCCGTTTCTGATTCTGTTCAAGCAAAAAAACTACACCATTCGACACGAACTGGACAAACGAAAACCCCCTATTACAAAACTGCCCCGACATACGGCGGGGCAGGCGATGAAGAAAGAGTGAATTCTCAGCTAATTGACTCGATGTGTTTCACCTCGAGCGGGAAAGTCATTCGATTGCCGTTTCGGGCAATCATTCTAAGTACCGCCTGCATCCCTTTCTCCAAGACATACTCCGCATCGAGATCAAGTGCGGCAGCCGCTTCATGAATCGATTGACTTGTCTCCTCGGAACAGACGAGGCTTCCTGTGGAAGACATCGATGCTCGCGGCTTTTGGGCAGTAGTAGTACCCACGACAGTGGCTACGTTAGCTTCAGGTTCTGTGGCAGCGAGACGATTGGTTGGCTCATTCATGGTATCGGAAAGAATTGTATTGGATTTAACTTTTACGGGTTCTGATTCTGAAACTCGGTTTTCCTCGGATTCAAAAGGAAGTGCCGGGGATAAGCCCCCCGCATCGGTATTTGATTCGGATGAAATAGTAATGGGATTGGTCGAACTCTTCCCGCTTAGGTTTTGCCCAAGCTCTTCTAGATATTTGTCCTGCTCGAGAACTTTCAACCGTTCTCTGGCAACCTCCAGCTTGCCTTCCACACCTGTGATCTCGTCCCGAAGATGAGGCTCTTGGATGGTTCCCGAGTCAGACGACTTTTTCAAGCCCTCTTGTAACGCGGAAATTCTTTTGTCCAAAGCCTTGCGCTGGGCGTTGACTTCTTGAATGATTTCTTCCGTCTCCTCTCTCTTCCGAGAGGCTGAAACCTTCTCGTCTAGGGATTGCTTTTGTTTGCTCAGTTCCCCAATGGCCCACTGCAATGACCTAATCTGGTCATCGAGAAACTCAGGTTTCTTCTGCTTGATCATATTTTCGACTTATGACTGCCGTAAAACCCCTCGTAAAGACCAAGTAGTTCACAACCCGCCAAACTTGTTCACAATTTTAATGTCAATAGCCGCCATTCCACCACGGAAAGCAACCTGCTATCTAATCCTTTTCGATACTGAAACCAAATAAACGTTCATTACAACATAAAAAAGGCCCGAAATGATTCGAGCCTTTAATGAGCGAAAGAGATCTGAGTTTAAGCCGGCCTAGCGCTGAGAATGGAGAACATTCGTAGTGGTGGAAGAGCTATCCTGTACTTGTCTGGATTAGTTCTTTAAGTTCTTTTGAATCTACGCTAATCGATTTTGGATGTTAGTGTTTGCCAATTCACTACCATATGTTTTCCGTTTTTCCGGCAAGGAACGAATGAAGTTGAGAACGAAACGCTTGAACAAGAAGTTTGATAGCCAGACCACGAGCAAGATGACGAGAACTGCAATCGTCAGGAAGGCTATCGATGTGAGTTCTTTGCTTAAGTCAAAATGGTCAACAAGCAGTTCAAATAATCGATTTTCTAAATTCATTTCAATGCTGCTGAGGTCGAAAACAAAACATGCCCCCAAAGGGGCCACGCTTTAAAAAGTTAGGGGAACGCCTCTAGGTTATTTTACTTGATCCACCTCGAGGGGGAAACTGATTTGGTTTCCGTTTCATGCAATCATTCTCAAGACCGCCTACATTCAAGATATTCCAGTTCCATTCCCAGTTCTTCCAAGGCATTCTTCTGAGCATTCACTTCATCAATAAAGGAGCTTATTTCGTCTCGTTTCCAAGCGACTTGCAACTTTCTTTTAACTTCTTGTTTCTGCTTGGACAAATCAGCAATCGCCTGCTCAAGTGGGCTTAAACTGTGTCATTGGACTTAACTATCTTTACCATTCTCTTTAATTTATTCAAAAATTCAAGAAATTAATGGTTTTGGGCCAGACAACGTTCGTAGAGCTCAAGATAATTCCTGCAGGTTTTTTCGAGCATATATCTGTTTCTGAACAAGTCATGAGCTGAATCTGTAACCCTGTCGCCATCTTCGAGACCCAAGCAGATCTGCAACTTATGACTCAAGTTTCGAGCATTGTCTGAATGAAAGAGAAAACCATTTCTCGAGTCTTCTATAACCTCTTTGTTCTCTTGGGTGTCTGCGGCCAAGACTAGAGTTTTATCCGCAAAAGCTTCTAGGACGGCAAGAGGCGCTGCGCCTTCCGAGAGCGAAGCGCTTACAAGCAGATCGAATTCGCTGACAAAGGATCTTGCGGAAGGCTTGTAACCGGTGAAAATGACCTTTTTACCCAGACCCAAGCTCTTTGCTTTTTCACGATAAGCTGCCAAATCATCTCCTTCCCCGACGAAAACAGCTTGGAATAGCAGGCTTTCAGGTAGCAAAGAAAGGGCTTCCAACACCAGAGATTGGTTTTTTCTCGCGTCTACCGTCCCAATTGCTCCGATTATCTTGTGCCCGTCTTTCCTCAATGACTTGATTTTGATTAAATGCTCGTCTTCAGACTGTTCGTCATCGGTCGGAGTCCGCTCAAGGCCATTGTAAATACAACTTTTGCTTGGGTTGGAAAGCCCTTTGCCAAGAAGCAAGTCCTCCGAGGCTTTCGAGATAGAGACAACATGGTCTACACGGTTGAGAATTTCAATATCCTGTCGCTCTTGCTCTTCAGTCTTGAATATTCCCCAACCGTGCATTGTTTGAATTATGGGTATTCTGTCGTTTAGTCTCGAAGAAGCAATCATGCTTACGAGCGAGGGAATTGAGGAGTGACTGTGAATCAAGTCTGGACATCGCTTGATCATGCTTGAATGAAGAGCTCTCGAGGCTTGCCGGTTTTTTTCGTGTTCTCTGGAAAAAGTTGAATCTAGGAAAATCACTGGAATGTCGATTTGTTCCAAGCTTTTGAGGTGTTCCGGATAATTGCAGTAACCTTGCACCGAGTCTTTCGTGCAGGCGACCGAAACCTTATGACCTTTTTCGATGGCACCCTGGGTCAAATCGATCACGACCTTACCTGCTCCGCCTTGAAGAAAAGTCGTAATATGAAGAATATTCAATTTACAGTCGGGTGAGCTCCTTTATCCAAAAAGACAATCTTTTCACTGTCGGTAGACTTTCATCCAAGTTGGAGGACATTTCCGACTCGAAGGACTTGGATGAAAGAAGGATTAAGTCGACTTCGGTGTGCGGCAATGATTCCAGCGATACAATGGGGTATCCGTTGAAATCAGTTTTTTCGTTTGTTCCCGTAATAATGATTCCTCGGATCTTGGGGAAGGATGACTGCTCCCAAATTTTAAGCAAAACGGAAGTTTGCAAACCAGCACCATAAATGAAAACCCTCAACCTTTCGGTTTGTTTAAGAGAGTAAAGTTCCTTCTGGACCTCTTTCATTCTCCGCGAAATTACTCCGGAGAACCCATGTGCTGGAATTTTATCGCGGTAATACTGCTCTATCCAGTTCCTCTGAATCAACTTGCCTGATCCATCTGGTAATGAATCAATCTCTGCTTCTAGTAGTTTCTCCATCGCACTGCCGAAAATAGTGAAAGCTCCGCTGAGAATAAAACTTTGTTTCAAGTTATCTTTGTATTTCATTACCTCGTTAACCATAAAACGCAGAACTAACCTTTGCTCCTTCTCTTTCAGAAGGCTTGAGTTTCCATAGGATTTTGAGTTCAGCCTGAATCCTGTAATCGGAGAGGGAATGAAGCAGAGCCCGTGTGCCAAGGCTATTGAGGTGAAACAAAGCCAGTCGGAATGCCATTTCGCTTTTTCCT
>CAWVZQ010000019.1:0-18852 GCA_963934405.1 uncultured Opitutales bacterium
ACACCGTACTTTGATCTACTGCGGCGACGCTTTTCAACACCTTGGCAATCCAAAGTACCCCTCACTATATGATAACGAACTCCATTGAGGTCCTTTACGCGACCACCTCGGACAAGCACAATGCTATGCTCTTGCAAGTTGTGACCTTCGTCCGGAATGTATGCAATTACCTCTAACCCAGTGGTAAGTCGAACTTTTGCAACCTTTCGAATTGCAGAGTTCGGCTTCTTGGGGGTACGAGTTGTTACTTGAACACAAACGCCCCGACGGAAAGGACAAGCCTTAAGTGCCGGAGACTTAGTCTTTACTTTCTTAACCTTTCGTCCTTTACGGACTAGTTGATTGATTGTGGGCATTGGAGTGTTGAGAAAAAGGGATTGTTTATATCACTTTATTAAAATTCTACAAGATTTTTTTCTGAAAAAGTTGAGGTATTAATGCACGGAATAGTGTTAGGCGGTCTTTCCTTCTGCTGCAGGCACTGAACCGAGTGTATCTATTTTCAAGCGACGCCATTTGGGCAAACCAGTACCCGCTGGAATAAGATGCCCCATAATTACGTTTTCTTTGAAACCTTTGAGGTCATCTACCTTACCCAAGGTAGCAGCGGTTGTTAAAACACGAGTTGTTTCCTGAAAGGATGCCGCAGAAATAAAGCTGTCCGTTTCCAATGAAGCCTTGGTGATGCCGAGAAGAATGGGTTCGCCATCGGCTGGCTTACCGCCCTTTTCGACAATTTCTTCATTTGCATCCATAAATGCAAAGCGGTCGATTTGGTCACCCCAGAAAAATTCGGTGTCGCCGGGGTCGGTAATCCGCACCTTGAATAGCATTCGAGAAATTATTACCTCAAGGTGCTTGTCGTTAATCGTTACTCCTTGCAGTCGATACACTTTCTGAATTTCCTCGATGAGATATTCCTGCACTGCAGAAGGTCCGAGGATATCTAAAATCTCATGGGGGTCCTTGGCTCCATCCGTGACTAGCTGACCCTTGTACGCAAAATCGCCTGGTTGTACTAAAACATGCTTTCCGTGGGGAATAAGATGCTCTTCGACTTGTCCGCTTCCTTCATTCGTGATCAAGAGGCGCTTTTTGGACCGTAAGGTTCCTGCCTCAGAAACAATTCCGTCGATTTTGGCCATTTGTCCGACATTGCCTTCTTTGGGGCGACGAGCTTCAAAAAGTTCAGCGACTCGAGGCAATCCTCCGGTAATGTCCTGAGTTTTGGAGGCTTGGCGTGGAGTTTTTGCAATAATCGAGCCGGCATCGATACGAGTGCCCTCGTCAACGGAAACCTGAGCACCTGTTGGAATGGAATAGGTAGCTATAATCTTCCCTTTTTCATCGCGAATCTCAACTTGGGGATTAAGATCTTCTTTATGCTCTATAACAACCATGGCTCTACCGCCTGAGGCATCACGTTCCGCTTTGGTCGTTACTCCTGGAATCATATCCATGAAAGCAACTACGCCCTGCTTTTCAGAAAGAATCGGAATGTTGTAAGGATCCCATTGAGCAAGAAGATCATCAGCTTGAACTTCGTCATCCTGCTTGAAATGAAGCAGTGCTCCTGCTGGTACGGGATAATCGTCCAGGACTCGATCATCTTCATCCCAAACCTGAATCGAACCAGTTTTATTCAGGGTCACTTGCTGTCCATTCTCGAGAGTAACGAGCCGTAATCCACGGAAATGCAATTTACCCGCACTGCGACCATTGATAACAGGATCTTCACGCCCTGCACTTGCAATACCTCCGATATGAAAGGTACGCATTGTCAACTGAGTGCCGGGTTCTCCAATTGATTGAGCAGCGATGATTCCAATGGCTGCCCCTTGCTCTACCAACTTATTAGTGGACGGATCGATCCCGTATTCTAGAGCCGAAATGCCATTTTTCAAACGGGTGGAAAAAGGCGACATAATACGAACTCTCAAAATACCACTGGCATCGACCTTTTCGGCAATTTCCTCAGTTATCAAATCACCCGATCCAACGATTAATTCGGAAGGATTGGATGGATTTGGAATATCTTCGGAGGAGTAGCGACCCGTGATACGCTGATTCAGAGGAACAATTTCATTATCACCATCCACGATGGCTTTCTTCCAGACGCCGTCCCGACGCCCATCATCTTTGCATTCAATGATAGTATCCATCGCCACATCGCACAATTTGCGAGTCAGGTAGCCTGCATCCGCAGTCTTGAGAGCAGTATCCGCCAAACCCTTACGAGCTCCATGAGTTGACATGAAATATTCAAGCACCGACAAACCTTCACGGAAAGAGGCGAGAATGGGTTGTTCTATGATCTCGCCGGAAGGTTTGGCCATAAGTCCGCGCATGCCGCAAAGTTGACGCACTTGTTGTTTGTTGCCTCGAGCACCCGAATCCATCATTAAATATACTGGATTAACAGTATCTTTTTTCTTACCGTCCAACCCTCGGTTTTCCTCTAAGCAATTGTAAACTTCTTTAGCAATATCATCTGTGGCGTTGGTCCAAACATCTATGATTTTATTGTGACGTTCGCCGCGCGTAATAATCCCTTTTTTGAATTGTTCTTCAACCTTATCGATTTCCTTACGAGCTTTTGCAATTTTTTCTTCCTTTGTCGGAGGAATAATCATATCGAAAATACCGATTGAAATTCCCGCTTTAGTAGCATACTCGAAACCCAATTCTTTTAGGCGGTCCAGAGAAGCAACAGTCTCCTCTTTTCCCAACGCCTTAAAGGTCTCAAGGATCAAATCGCCAACACCGCCCTTGAGGGCTGGTTCATTAAAGAAGCCAAGTTCCTTTGGCCATATAGTATTAAAGATCACACGTCCCACTGTCGTCCGGATAATACTTCTTCCACTTATCCCGAAGACTGTATCTCGTCCTTTGTCGGGATTACGCAAATCGATCCAGTCGTGAAGTTTCAAGGCTCCCTCATGCATAGCAGTTAAAGCCTCATCTACAGAGTCGATGAGGGGTAGCCGCTTGCCCTCCTCGGGTTCTTCGCCACGTGGATTCATCGATAGATAATATGACCCGAGAACGATATCCTGTGATGGCGTAAGTATAGGTTTCCCGCTGGATGGGGAAAAGATGTTGTGGGTAGAAAGCATCAAGAGCTTAGCTTCCATGATGGCTTCGAGAGAAAGCGGCACGTGCACGGCCATCTGATCTCCATCGAAATCCGCATTGTAAGGAGTACACACCAATGGGTGAATCCGTATGGCGTTACCTTCGATTAAGACAGGCTCGAAGGCTTGAACGGAAAGGCGGTGAAGGGTAGGAGCGCGGTTCAACAAAACGGGATGACCTTTGGTCACCTCTTCAAGTATGTCCCAAACCTCGGGAGACTTACCCTCGATCATTTTGCGTGCACCTCTGACCGTATGGACAAAACCTAGCTCCTTGAGTCGACGAATAATGAAAGGTTCGAAAAGGGTAAGAGCCATTTTTTTCGGCAACCCGCACTGATGAAGCTTCAGCTCCGGCCCAATCACTATTACTGAACGTCCGGAATAATCTACACGCTTACCCAAAAGGTTTTGCCGAAATCGGCCCTGCTTGCCCTTAAGCATGTCGCTGAGGGATTTCAGTGCCCTATTACCGGAACCAGTTATTGCTCGCCCATGTCGTCCGTTGTCAAAAAGAGCATCCACCGCCTCTTGAAGCATACGCTTTTCGTTATGAATAATAACGTCCGGAGTCTTAAGTTGAAGAAGGTTTTTCAGGCGGTTGTTCCGATTGATAACCCTACGATAAAGATCATTGAGATCACTGGTCGCAAAACGCCCCCCCTCTAGAGGGACAAGAGGTCGAAGGTCGGGTGGAATTACCGGTATGGATTCCAAAATCATCCACTCGGGTTGTGCTCCTGAAGAAATGAACCCTTGAATGATTTTTAGTCGGTTAGAGAGCTTTTTCTTGATCTGCTTGGACTTGGTTTCGTGCATTTGCTCATACAGCTCCTCAAGCGATTCTTCTAAATCCATGCGAGAAAGTACATCCATGAGAGCCTCTGCACCCATCTTGGCCTCGAATTCATCGCCATACTCGTCGCAAGCTTCACGAAACTCTCTATCCGATAATAATTGCTTCTCTTCGAGGGGGGTGGTTCCGGCGTCGGTTACCATGTATTGCTCATAATACAGAACTCTTTCGAGGCTCTTGGCTGTCATGTTCATCAAAAGGCCAAGTCGGCTAGGCATACTCTTGAGAAACCAAATGTGGGAAACTGGTACGGCCAATTCGATATTGCCCATACGCTCTCGCCGAACACGAGAAACAGTTACCTCGACACCGCAACGATCACAAACCACACCCTTGTACTTGATGCGTTTGTATTTTCCACAGGCACACTCATAGTCCCGAACGGGACCAAATATCTTTTGACAAAAAAGACCGCCAGGCTCGGGCTTAAAGGTCCGATAGTTTATTGTTTCGGGGTTCTTGACCTCGCCTCGCGCCCATGATCGGATTACATCCGGGGATGCGACTGTAATGGATACTCGATCCATGGGTCCAACTTCTATTCCGAGAGCTTCTTTAGCTGCATCGACGCTCATATTGAGAACTCCTTTGTGATTTGTGAAATAAAATTAAGTGGGTAGGGGACGTAACTAGAGGGCATCTTCACCCAGAACTCGAACATCAAGACAGAGACTTTGCATTTCCTTCATAAGAACATTAAATGATTGCGGCGTGCTTGCCTGTAATGAATTGTCTCCCTTCACTAAATTTTCGTAAATTTTAGTACGACCCGAAACATCATCGGATTTGACTGTCAAAATTTCCTGCAAGGTATAAGCCGCACCATAGGCTTCAAGGGCCCAAACTTCCATCTCTCCGAATCGTTGACCCCCATATTGAGCCTTTCCGCCCAAGGGTTGCTGGGTGATTAAGCTGTATGGACCGACTGCCCTTGCATGGATTTTGCCAGTCACAAGGTGATTCAGCTTCAACATGTACATATACCCGACAACCACCTGCTGGAAGAAGGCTTCGCCTGTACAACCGTCTACAAGCTGGGTCTTGCCCGTTTCGGGAAGTTCGGCTTGCCGTAGGTATTCCTGTATATTTTTTTCGGGAATGCCATCGAAAATAGGCGTAGCGACAGTTAATCCAAGCTTCTTGCAAGCCCATCCTAGGTGAGTTTCTAAAACCTGACCGACATTCATGCGGCTAGGAACGCCAAGCGGATTCAAGCAAATCTCAATAGGTGTGCCATCGGGCAGAAAAGGCATGTCCTCTTCTGCCACAATTTTAGCCACAACACCCTTATTGCCGTGACGACCTGCCATCTTGTCGCCAACCCGAATCTTTTGTTTCTTTGCGACAAAAACACGAACATTCTTGATAGCTCCTTGATCAATCGGGTCACCATGTTCGATAGCTTCTATTTTTCGATCGCGATCATCATCGAGATCCTTGAACTTGTTCTCGTAGCCTTCTATAATCTCGAAGACTTTTATTCGAACGGGAGATGGCGGAATATCGACGTATCGATGCACAGAAGACAAACGCCTCAAAAGAGTTTTGGTTATCTTGCGGTTCGCAGGAATAATTACATCTCCTGTTTCAGAATTCTTTACATTTAGAGGAATTTTTTCGCCGAGAAGAATATTGGAAAGCGATTCCGTTAGCTGGGAACGCAAATCGTCACTTTGGTTTCGGTAATCTTCCTTGATTTGTTTGATTTGACGGCGGTTGTCAGAAGGGGACAGTTTCTCTTGCTCTGCTTCGGTTCGACTGGAAATCTTTATGTCCATTACTATCCCAAAAGTTCCCGACGGCACTTTGAGAGAACTGTCCTTCACATCTGCAGCCTTTTCACCGAAAATAGCACGAAGAAGTTTCTCTTCTGGTGCTAAATCAGTCTCACTTTTAGGAGTAATTTTTCCAACAAGAATGTCACCGGGTTTTACCTCGGCTCCTATGCGAACTACTCCGCGATGATCCAAATTGCGAAGTGCTTCTTCACCTGCGTTGGGAATGTCTCGGGTAATTTCTTCCGGACCCAGCTTCGTGTCTCGTGCCGTTACCTCAAATTCTTCAATATGGATGGATGTGTATATATCATCCTTGATCATCTTTTCAGATATCAGCATTGCATCTTCAAAATTGTAGCCCTTCCATGGCATAAAGGCCACGAGGATATTACGCCCAAGTGCCAGTTCGCCATCTGAGGTGCAAGCTCCATCTGCAAGAGATTGGCCGACGCGAACCTTATCGCCTTTGCGGACGATTGGTTTTTGGTTAAAGCATGTTCCTGAGTTAGACCGCAAAAATTTACGCAAATCATAGCAATGGACTCCGCGCTTAGGATCGCTTTTAGGTTCCCGCAAGAAACGAGCGGGTAGGTTTCCATCGTCAGTGACGACAATACGGTTGGCGTCCGCTAAAGCCACTATCCCTTCCGAATCAGAAGTACTCACCGTTTTCGAATCTTTCGCTACCCGGTGTTCAATGCCAGTACCGACCAACGGAGCTTCGGTCTGAAGCAAGGGAACTCCTTGACGCTGCATGTTGGCCCCCATAAGAGCTCGGTTTGCATCATCGTGCTCAATAAAAGGTATAAGTCCAGCAGCCACCGAAACTACTTGTTTCGGCGATACATCCATATAGTCTACCTTCGCTGGCTCAAATTCAGCAACCGTGTCACGATAGCGACAAGTCACGCGTCCCTTCAACTTGTTTGTCTTCGGATCGACTTCAGAGTTCGCTTGAGCAATTCGAAAGCTCTCCTCCCGAAAAGCATTCAAATAGGTAACGTCCTTAGCATTTTTGTTAACTACTCCATTGACTACGGGATGGTAAGGTGATTGCAAAAATCCAAATTCGTCTATTTTCGCATAAGTGCTGAGAGTATTGATTAAGCCAATATTGGGTCCTTCCGGAGTCTCAATAGGGCAAATTCTACCGTAATGGGTAGGGTGCACGTCGCGGACTTCAAATCCTGCGCGTTCACGGTTTAATCCACCCGGCCCGAGTGCGGAAAGACGCCGTTTGTGTGTAATTTCAGCCAGAGGATTAATCTGGTCCATAAATTGGCTAAGCTGACTACGGGCGAAAAAGTCTCTTAGCACCGTTGTCAAAGCCTTTGGATTGATAAGCTTGCCGGGAGTAAGCGAATCAACGCCTTGATCATATAGGGTCATACGTTCACGAACCACTCGCTCGGTGCGAGCCAAACCACTGCGACAAACATTAGCCAATAGTTCACCGACAGTTCGGACGCGCCTATTTCCCAAGTGGTCAATATCGTCAATCCCCATATCGAAAATAGAGCCCGCATCTTTACGAGCTTGCTCTTCGCTACTTATACCTCGCTTAAGATCCGTCAATCTCTTGGTCGCTGCTACGATATCTTCCACAGTCGTTACACGCACATCCAAAGGCGTATCCAAGCCTAGCTTTAAATTTAGCATATGACGGCCGACACGGGCTAAATCATAACGCTTCGGATCTTGAAAAAGTCTACGAACGAGGGCCTCGGCGTTCTTGCGCTCGGGGGGCTCGCCAGGACGCAACTTTTTATAGATTTCCTTCAGAGCATCTTCTTTATTGCGAGAAACGTCCTTTTTTAGGCAGCGAATAATTGCACCGTCATCGGAAGAAGTATCAATAGCCCTCAGCTCACTAATACCAGCTTTCCGAAAAGCCCTCAAATAAGTCTTGGTGAGGGGCTCGAACGCCTTAGCCAAAACCACTCCCTTGGCGCGGTCGAACATAGGTTCGACCAAAACATAACTGGAGACATTGTCTTGGTCTAACAAATCGCCAACCTTGAGACTTTCAATTTCATAGAAAAGCTCGAGAAGCTTTTGGTCGGAATCAGTATCCTTTTCCGGATCCCAATCGAGAAGCGCTCGAAGGAAAGTAGTAATGAGAAATTTCCGGCGACGACGACGACGGTCCAAGTAGACATACAACAAATCATGCTGATCGAACTGCGCTTCGATCCATGTGCCCCGATCAGGTATGATTCGAAACGCGTGAAGAGTTTTGCCGCTGGTGTGCGTTGTTTCCTCAAAGCTTACACCTGGAGACCGATGCAATTGACTAACGACGACGCGTTCAGCTCCATTAATTACGAAGGAGCCGCGATCCGTAATAATGGGAATCTCACCCATAAAAATTTCCTCTTCGCTAAAGAAAGGCTTGCTCTGACCTTCTAACTCCATCCGCAAGCGCAACTTTAACTGCAAAGGTGCGGCAAAAGAACACTTTTCCTGAATGCACTCCATCTCGCTTAACTTGGGCTCGCCAATCGCGTAACTGACATATTCCAAACGAGAACGCTCATCGTAACTAACGATAGGAAAAACTTCTCGGAACACTGCCTCAAGACCTACTGGCTTGCGATGTGTGTGAGGCACATCTTTTTGGAAGAAGTCGCGAAAAGAATCAATCTGATTCAAAATCAGATTGGGTGGCTCGATGACTTCTTTGAGTTTTCCGAAGTTTTGACGATCGTTGACGGACATAGCTGCGAAATTAGATTAGAGGTGATAGAAGGGCTCTGATATCAGAGAGGAAATCCGGGCACACCAAGGCAAGGACACACCAAGACTGTGACCTTTCCGAGGTAAAGTTCGAGATGGAAACGATAGCGCGGGTCACCGTCTACTTGAGCTCGGCTTTAGCACCTGCAGTCTCAAGTTTCTTGACGACTTCTTCGGCATCGCTTTTAGATGCACCTTCTTTGACGGGTTTTGGCAAGCTTTCGACCAGTTCCTTGGCCTCCTTTAAGCCCAATCCGGTAATTCCTCGCACCTCCTTGATGACGGCGATCTTGTTGCCGCCGAAGTCAGTTAGCACAACATCGAATTCTGTTTTTTCTTCTGCAGCATCCCCTGCATCTCCGCCGCCTGCTGATGCGGCAACGGCAACGGCTACTGGCGCCGCTGCACTTACGCCCCATTTTTCTTCGAGCTCTTTGACCAACTCTGCGATTTCGATGACCGACTGACCACTGAGCCAGTCAATTACTTGTTCCTTATTTATCTCTGCCATTTTATGTTACCTACTTGCCTTGAATAGGATTAGCGTCGTTGAACTGACATTTAAGGGTTAATTCCCCTAATTTCTTCAAGGTTGGTGGTTATTGATTGCGCCAACGCCACAGACTTTTACAGTCAATCGCGAAGACAGGAAAGTGTTGTCTTGATTAATCGACCTCGTCAGCTTTGGCCGCAAGGACAGTTACAAATTGTCTAGCCGGAGTATTGAATAATGTGACCAGTCGAGTAGCGGGAGTCCCCAAAAGAGAAAGAAGCTGAGCTTGTAGCGTTTCGAGGTTGGGCAAATCAGCTAAACTGGAAACTTCTTTCGCAGTAAGTTGTCTATCTCCCAAAGCCCCGGCTTTAACCGTAAGTTTTGACTTTGACTTCTTGAATGACCCCAAAACTTTGGCCGCACCTGAAGGATCACCGCCTGTTACGATAGCAGTGGGACCGGAAAGAAACTCTTCTGAAATCGAGATGTTGCGTTCTGTTGCGGCAATCTTGAGGGCACTGTTCTTAACGATGTGAAACTCCGCCCCTCGAGAAGCAAGCTCACCACGGAGTTCGTCGGACTCATCAACTGTGATCCCCGTAAAATCGGTCAGATAAACATACTCGGATTTTTCAAGTTGCTCGGCGACTTCACGAACTAGGAATTTTTTTTCGGGTCTCATTGGGTCTATTGCTTGATGAATTTAATACAAAAGCAGAGCCTGTCAAAGCTGGGAGAAGACGGATTTATCGAGAGAAATTCCAGGGCTCATTGTACTGCTAATGGTCATTCGGCGTATATACCGTCCCTTGAAGCCTGCGGGGCGGACTCCCGAAATTGATTTTATGGCCGCAAGGGCATTTTCGACCAGCTGTGCTGGACTAAACGAGCGCTTGCCTAAAATAACGGCAAAGGCACCAGTCTTATCCATTTTAAATTCGACTCGACCAGCCTTAACGGCTTGAACGGCTGAACTCACATCGTCAGTTACAGTTCCAGCCTTGGGGGTTGGCATTAATCCTCGAGGTCCAAGCACGCGGGCGACAGACCTAACCTGCTTCATCGCCTCCGGAGTAGCGATGGCCACATCAAAGTCGCACCAGCCATCTTTAACCTTGGCGACCAAGTCATCCAAACCGATGACATCGGCCCCTGCAGCCTTAGCCTCATCAGGCTTTTCGGTAAACACAGCTACTACAACCTTGCGGCCACTTCCATGAGGCAAGTTTACCGTCCCGCGGACGGACTGTGAAGTTTGTTTTGGGTCCACTCCTAAAGCAACTGAAAGCTCAACGGTTTCGTCAAACTTAACTTTTTCCATTTGGTCTAAAACTTCAATTGCTTGCTCAAGCAAATGAGGCTGGGACAGGTCGGCCTTCTCGGTCGCAGAACGATATCTTTTACTTGGATTGGGCATGGTGATTCAAAAAATGAAGATAGAGAACATATCAATGCTTCTTAGTGTTCAGTTGGTAATTTCAATGCCCATGCTACGGGCAGTACCAGCAATGATGCGACAAGCCGCATCTTCGTCTCTGGCATTTAAGTCAGCTTTCTTTGTGGCCACAATTTCTTTTACCTGAGCCATAGTAACATTGCCGATTTTATCCCGATTGGGTGTGCCTGAACCCTTGGGTACTCCCGCCGCTTTTTTTAGAAGCACTGCGGCAGGGGGCGACTTCAATATGAAACTGAAGGATCGATCGGCATACACGGTTATGACAACGGGAAGGATGAGTCCGGACTGGTCTTTCGTGCGGGCATTGAACTCTTTGCAGAATTCCATTATATTTACGCCTTGGGAGCCAAGAGCCGGACCTACAGGTGGGGCTGGATTAGCCGCACCTGCGGGTAACTGTAAACGAATTTCTCCTACTGCCTTTTTGGCCATGATAAATTAAGTTGAATTAGGTTTCGTCCGCTTTTTCTACCTGCCAGAATTCTAACTCGACAGGTGTAAATCGACCGAAAATAGAAACTGAAATTTTCAAGCTGCCTTTTTCCGCGTCAATCTCCTCAATGTCACCCGTCAGGTTTATGAAAGGCCCATCCAAGATTTTGACGACCTGCCCAAGTTCGAATTGAACTTTTGGAACTTCTTTTCCTTTGGCTTCTTCTACTTGCCTCAAGATACGTCCTATTTCGTCTTCGCGTAGTGGTGTAGGATTGGCACGCCCTATAAAATTAATTACGCCATCGGTATCTTTAACCTTGTACCAAGGTTCTTTCAACAGGTTCCCCTCTGTATCAAAAAGGTGCATCTCGACGAATACGTACCCAGGGTAAAACTTGCGGTCACGTTGCTTTTTTTGACCGTTTTTTACCTCTGACACAGTTTCAATGGGAACCAATATTTCCTTAAGATGTTTGGAAAAGTTTTCGTCATCCTCTCGAAAACGTGTCAGAAAACGTCTCACTTTGTCTTCGTGGTTTGATAGGCATTGAACTGCATACCAACGAGGGTTGCTTGAAACTGTTTCACTCATCTTATTTACAAATTCGAGACAATCTCAACCTCGGAGCAAACTAGTGACATAATCGACCCAACTCGAAAGCGAGAAGTCGGCTACAGAGATGAAAAAGCCCAAGACGGCGATACCTGCTATTACGACCCCCGTGGATTCACGCAACTCAGATGGGCTCGGCCATGTGGCACGCTTAAGTTCAATTACGGTCTCAGCGTAAAAAGAACGAATTTTTCGAAAAGGATTCAAAGTACAAATTGATTTGTGTAGAAAATGGCGGGAGAAGAGGGACTCGAACCCTCAGCCTACGGTTTTGGAGACCGTTGCTCTGCCAATTGAGCTATTCTCCCGAATCTCAAACATTGGAAACATAAATCCCTAGAGACTCGGAGAACATTGTCAGGAAATGAAACGGATGTCAAAATCGACGTTACTCGACAACATCAGTAATGTTACCGGCTCCAATTGTCTTACCTCCTTCGCGGATGGCAAAACGTTGTCCAGATTCCATCGCGATAGGCTTTTGCAATTCGATACTCACCCCTAAGTTGTCTCCGGGCATAACCATCTCAACGCCCTCAGGTAATTCTACAACGCCAGTGACGTCGGCAGTGCCAAAAAAGAATTGCGGTCGGTATCCCTTGAAAAACGGGGTGTGGCGACCACCTTCATCTTTATTCAGCACGTAAATTTGAGCGTTTGCCTTGGAGTGCGGCTTTATAGTACCTGGCTTTGCAAGCACATGACCGCGTTGAACATCCTCCTTCTCAACTCCTCGAAGCAAAACCCCGACATTGTCACCAGCTTGTCCTTGCCCAAGTTCCTTGCGAAACATCTCAACCCCCGTACAGGTGGTGGTACGAGACTCCGCAAGTCCGACAAGCTCAACATCTTCACCGACCTTGAGGGTGCCGCGCTCTATTCTGCCTGTGGCTACTGTTCCGCGACCAGTAATCGAGAAGACATCTTCGACCGCCATTAAAAAAGGTTTATCAACATCACGAACTGGTTCTTCAATCTCGCCATCAATGGTTTCCATCAATTGCTGAATTGCAGGAAGACCTAGCTCACCCTCGTCATCTTCAAGAGCCTTAGTTGCTGAGCCCCGAACGATTTTAGCATTGTCTCCGTCAAACTCATACTTGCTAAGCAAATCACGTATTTCCATATCTACCAACTCCACAAGTTCCTCGTCATCGCCTTGCATGAGATCGCATTTATTGAGAAAAACAACGACATTAGGTACATCAACTTGTCGGGCCAATAATATATGTTCCCGGGTTTGGGGCATTGGCCCGGTCGTGGCGTCCACAACAAGGATCGCGCCATCCATTTGAGCGGCTCCAGTAATCATGTTTTTGACAAAGTCCGCATGCCCGGGACAATCAACATGAGCATAGTGGCGAGCATCCGACTCATACTCAACATGAGACACGGCAATAGTCACAATTTTGGAGGAATCGCGAACGGTCCCTCCTTTTGCGATATCCGCATAACTTTTTATCTCAGCAAAACCTTTTTTGGATTGAGCGTGAAGAATAGCAGCAGTCAATGTGGTCTTACCATGATCCACATGTCCTATAGTGCCGACATTAACGTGAGGTTTTGTTCGTTCGAACTGTTTTTTAGCCATTAGTGCGGTATTGTTAAGTATTTAAAATAAGGAAAAATTTTACATGGAGCCCACGAGCGGACTTGAACCGCCGACCTCGTCCTTACCAAGGACGCGCTCTACCAACTGAGCTACATGGGCGAGAAAAAGCATGGGTCGCAAGTGAGATGTAAATCGAGATTACAAGGGTGGACAAAAAGCTGAAGCTGGGATTCAGGGTAAATCGAAGTGGAATATCAAGGCGAGAAAACCGAATCTCGTCAAGAGTATTCCGAACTTCTTAAAAGTTCGCCAAAATCAAGGGGCAACGGTAGCAAGGTAGTAACCATCCTCCAAAGCCAAGGAAGGAGCAAGTTCGAGAAGCTCGCTCAACAAAAGTTCATCTACAATTTCATTGCCCGACGATTTTGCCGATACGGGTGGACCCGCTAGATTGTGATTGAGTATCGTAAAAACAAACTCCACTTTCCGCCATAGTTCACCTTCGCCCACTTGTTCCAGGTTTCGCAAGGGGAAGGATCGAGAAATCACGGGGTTCTGCCGACCATGCACAAAAACTTTAAGAACGGGAGGAACATGTTCATGTTTAGCAAAATGCGGCTTTTCCGACTTTCCAAAAGTTGAGAGAGGTCGCCTCAGGAAGGTTGAATCTAAAATATTGTTGGTCGATGGCGGCGACAACAATTCGCGTTCGGCCAAAGCCTCAACCCACGGATCGCCAACAACAAAAGATGGAGGATATGAGTCCAGTCCCGGTGAAACCGGCAAGTGCGTTGAAAGATCAAAAGTTCCTTGAGAATAGTCACTTGGCAAATAAATGACAGATGAATCTAAGAATAACAAATGGTCCAAGAGAATTGACGGGGGAGACTCCATTCGAACCCAAGGTTGTGAAGCTGGGGACTGGGCAGGAAAACCGTAGATTTTAAATGGCTCATAAATTTGTGCGACTGTAAAAGCTCCTGCAAAAACAATGGAAAGTATCAGGAAAAACAAACCGTGCCCAAACAATGCGTTCATGGCAGAAAAGAAGATTTTGGATTTACGCCCACGAGAATAGTTTCAATACTTCGGATACGCAACGCATCGCAGATTCGCACGAATGACTCGAGCCTCACCTCCCGGTCGGCCTGAACTAACAGCTTTAGGTTACCCAGTTCGGGCTTTTTCAAACGAACAAGTGCTTGATCTAATGTTTCGAAGGAAAGCCGTTCGCCATTGAGAAATAACATTCCGTTTATCCCAATGAAAAGAGTTCCATGGCATAATGCGCCATCGATAATTCCGGATCCGGTGGAAGCTGACGGCAGTTGAACTGCCATGCCTTGAGATTTCAACTGCTGATTTTGACTCAAATACAAAGAAAAGCCAAACAAAAGAATAAGGTCCAGAAAGGGGACAGAAAAGGGAGCTCGACGAGCTCGGTTCCGAGCATCCGCAAACTCAAAGCGCAGGAAAGTTGATTTCAAGAAGAATCAGTCTCCAAAACAGTTGATGAGAAAACCTGTTGGTCGCTTTGTGCTTCTAGCGTCAAATACCTGTAAATCCCATGGGCAGACCATTCCATGTCACGGATGATCGAGTCCACTCGGGATCGGAGAAATTCTTTACCGCAATATGCAAGCATAGCAATCGACAATCCCAAAGCAGTAGTTAAAAGAGCCGAGGAAAAATCTGGGTTGAGATTTACTGTCGCGTCCTGTGACCCAAGTGTTTGAAGGGAGTCCAAACAAGCCAAAACGCTTCCAAGCAAACCAAGCATTGGAGACAATCCAGCTACAGTACCGAGAAGTCTTTGGCGCTTGGCCAATGTCGGAATTTCAAGCATCGCTACAGATTGAATCGCCTCTTGAATTTCTTGCTTGGAACTATTTCTGTGGAGCAAGGCCGCACGGACTAAAGCCGCAACAGGGCCCGGTGTTTCCTCGCAAAGGGTAAGGGCCTCTAGAGATCTATTTTTTTTTAACAAATTTATAATCCCATCGAGAAAATCACTCGCGTTTATTTGAACTTTTTGGAAAAAGGTTGTTCGCTCAAAAAAAACCGTAATCCCAAAGACAGCCATCCCTAGCAACGGCCATGCCACAGGACCTGCGACATCAAAAACATTCAGATATTTCATGGCTCTGGAGAACTGCTTTCAGTTTCGTTTGGAGAAAATCTGGCTCGGGCGAGATTACGTCCCGGCAAACCATGTGCCAACAACATCCGATATACACTTCTGGCTCCATTGGAATCCCCCTCCCTATCGAGAATCTCTCCCAAATCAAGCAAGCTGCGAGAAATCCAATATTTGCCTGAGCCCTTAACGTCTGAAAATCGATTGCTGTCCGATAAAAAGAATTTTATTATATCTCGAAAGTATATAACTTTAGCCCTTGTCACATCTTCCATCCTTCGGAAAACTAGACCTTCCTTATACGCAGCTTCTGCATGCATCTCGGGTGAATGCCCTTGTACGCTTTTGAGCTCGCCATAAACTTCTGCAACTTCAAAAAGTTTTTGACGATCATTTCGAGCAAGAGCCAAAAGGCAATCAGCTCTGAGCATAGAAGCAGAATTTTTTTCGGGGTGATCCCTATAGAGTTTATTGCCGAGCAGCTGTTCGCATAATTCGAGCGCCGACCCAAACTCATTCCTCCTGCGAAGAAAATTGGCTTGTCGAAGACGCGCGTAGAAAACAAGTTCGTTGTCGGGATACTCTTGGATCAAGCGCTCCAGTAAATCTACGCCCTCTTTTAAATTTTCATCCATACCGCGTCGTTCAAGATGAAGAGCTGCTTCATACAGGGCTCTAGGTGCATATCGACTCTTCTTGAATCCGTCTGCCAAACGCAGAAGATTGCGTTGTGCCTCATCGAGCCGATTTCCAGATGCGTGATGGTATGCCTCGATTAGATATGCAAAAGCCGATTCGTCAGAATGGGGATAAGTGAGGTGCAATTTGGTGAAAATTTCCGCCGCTTGATTTTCCTGACTAGATCCTAAAAAAGCTCTTCCTTTGGTCAACAGGACCTGAGCCCTTACTTTGTTATCCAGATCTACAGAAAAACCTTTCGCTCCTGTTAAAAAATCAATCACTCTCTCGGATTTTTTTAACGCCTCTTCTGGCTTATTCATCTGCAATGCCAAGCTTGCATCCATCCAAAGTAGACGAACTGTCAAATCTCTCGGCACTTGCTTTTCTTTATTATTCAAAAGTAGACGAGTTCTTTCGGAAGCAATTTTCAGATGATTGTGTTCTCTCAAATGCACCAGTAGATTCCACTCTGCTTTCCAAAGTAATTCGCCAGAATCTTCCACATTTGAGAATTCATCCAGCAAATCTATTGATTTGTCTATGTCGTCTGTTGCTAGAAATGAATTGATTGCCTGAGATAGAGCCCTGTCGGAAATCAAATGACTTTTCGCAGATGAATGCACTTCCAGATATAAGGCGGCCGCACTATCGTAGTCACCTGCTAGAAAATGGCAATCAGCCACTTGCAATGAAAGACCGTTCCTTTCATCGGGATTTTCTTCCAATTTACTCAATCTCCTGAGGAAATCGGCGGTCAAACGATATTGGGGGGGATTTCCCCTCCATGCCGCTGCGGCAAGAGCTCTAATGGCGTCAGGTTTTTGGGGTGATCCTGGAAATTCCTCCATTATCCGCAGGGCGCATCTCTCAGCTACGGCATTTTGCTTAAGCTCCAATGCAAGCTTTAACCTCATGACGAGAATTGTCTCCGATAATTTATGGTTAGGCAATTTTAAGATATTGTCTAAAAATAACGTGATTTTTTCATTTACTTCAAACCGGCTAGTTAACAAACGAAGCCCCATCCCCATCCATTCATGGTTTGTTCCAGTCTCTACTAGCGATTCGAGTACAGCTCGTCCCGTATCGTCTTCAGGTGATGATAAAACTCCGTAAAGCAAAAGCAAGCGGTCTCGCCAAATGCCTTTTTCATTGCCCGCTAATTCGAGCTGATGTCTCAATTCCTCCAGTGCCTCCGCTTTCTTGCTAAGAGAGTTAAGTACCATAACATATTGTACGGCAAATTCTTGACCAGCAGGACGACCGCGAAATTCCTCCATTTGTCGCTTGAGGTTCGCGGCGAGTACTTCACTTCCTCCAGTCTCTAAAATTTCATTGCGATAACGCAAAAGCCTAAAATCCGCTCGACGCTCAAGAGTAATCGCCATCTTGAGTGCCTGAGAATGGAGCACTTCTGATTCGGCAGCAGAAGGAGCGACCATCCCTTGCAAGAATACAACCCAGGAACGGTTTTCCTCACTCACGTCTTGAGACTTTAGTTCCGCCATCAATTCATTGAGACCTTCTAGATCTCTCTCCAGAAAGGAAATCAGGGCAAGATGTAGCAACACCTCGCCACTTTGCTCGCCTGAGTGCTCCAGTATTTTCAACTCTTCCTTCGCTAGCTCGATTTCGCCAATCGCCAAGAAGGAAGAAGTTAATCCAAGGCGGAGTTTGCGTACTTCTCTCTGTGGGACTTGAGCCTTTGCGGCATTTTCCAAAGCGTCCTTGTATAATGAAATCGCAATACGAGGCAGGCCCACCTGCAGGGCGTCCGAGGCAGCACTCTCGTTTAAAGCAAATTGCAACCTCAAACGCGTTTCATCGACTGTCCCACACAAAACACTCCATGAAACCAAGATGGGGACTAAAAACCCTTTTGGGAAAATCCGAAATTGAAATTTACGAAACAGTCGTGTCATTTTAAAATAAGCCGACTAAAGGCAGTTTTTAGATTTTGCAAAGCAGATTTAATGTTTAAGCAAACTTGAGATTACACTTTCCAATTGACGCAAGGTTAGTCAATATACAGAGATATTAAAACATAATATGCGGGCGTAGCTCAGTTGGTAGAGCACCACCTTGCCAAGGTGGATGTCGAGGGTTCGAATCCCTTCGCCCGCTCCATTCAGAGTCACAAAACGCAAAGTTTATTTTTGACTCTTTGATCATTTAAATTTGATGATTTAGGAAAGACAAAACCGTGCTATGTATTTCTGGACTTGCAGCAACCGTTGAGTCACTACCTGCGGCATCCTCACCAATCCAGTTTGTTATTTTGCCACCTGCTCCTTGAATGATAGGAATTGCACCATGAAAATCCCACGGGTTGACAATGGGGTCTAACATTACATCGGCCTTTCCTGTAGCCACCAAGTAATAGCCGTAACAATCTCCCCATGTTCGACAGTAGCCAACTTTTTTCAACAGACTGTTCCAACCGTACTCGCTGCGATGGGTTAAAATATCTCTTTCGTCAGTGGTCAGAACAACCCATTCGCCACATGGGCCAGGTTCACGTACAGATACTTCCCTAGCATCCAGCAAGGCTACATTGCCATCGCCGACAAGCAACTGCCCTCCCAAGGCTGGCAAATGTATAGCACCCAAAACCGGTTTGCCATGAAATTGCAGACACAAGACCGTACCAAAGAGAGGAACGCCTGCCACAAAGCTTTTCGTCCCATCAATCGGATCCACCAACCAAGTCCATTCCGCCTCCTCGCGAACAGGATCGAACTCCTCACCTACAATACCATGCTTAGGAAAGTGTTCACTTATTCGTTTGCGTAACAACTGTTCGGCTTGACGGTCGGCTTGTGTTACGGGAGAAGCATCTTTTTTTTTGGTAACCTTAAGACTTGGATCGCGAAAGTATTTGAGGATCAACTCACCACTTTCGCGAGTCCAGTCGAGTACAAGATTTTGAAATTGATCCAAGTTCATGGTGTAGAATATCGTTTGATCGACAATATGAT
>CAWVZQ010000020.1:0-18694 GCA_963934405.1 uncultured Opitutales bacterium
CTTGCAGGAGAAATGGGTTTTCTTGACGGTTCTCGCTATGAGCGATGCCGCCCAAGGGTTCCCAACCGTCTTTTATGGCCTCGTTTACTTTTTCCGACAATATCGCGGCGGATGTCTCCATGCCGCTGTCGCCCATGAGCCCTCGAGCTGCATCTTCTACGATTACCTTGTATTGCATGATGATATTCCTTTGTTGAATCTTGTGGTTTAAATTTTTGGATTTGGAGGGCTGAGTATTGGGGTGCCTTTCAACTCTATGGGAGTGAGTTTCGTTCCCTTGCCTAGAGGTCGAGCCTTGATACCAGTCACTCTCAAACCCTTACCCTCGGGTTGTAATTCGAAACGCAGCCTGAATGGCTTTTCTGTGGGACCTTCGAAGGTCACCCAAATAGTACTCTTCCCTAGGATGTCCTCTTCCTTCCACGTTCCTTCCAGCACATCTGGGAAGTATCCGGTTATTTGCGCTTTTTTATCCTCGTTCAAGTGGAGCACGATTTCTTTGCCGTTCACATTGCCCGAGTAGCTCCCATCGAATTTACTTCCACAGGACACCACTAACAAAGTTGCCGCCGGAATGAGGGTTTGAGTAAGGGCTCGAAAATTCATGAATTAACAAGGTAGCATGCTTCTTGCCCATTAGGCTATTACAAATTAACCAAAATCTTGGAATGGTGAGGAAGCGTTCTAGACGTCGATTACGTCGTCGTCGTGATGGGGGCGATTATCGGTGTTTCCGGATTGGGCGCTGAAGTGCATTTTGGCTTTTGCCGCGAATCGTTCTCGTAGGCGATTGCGAACGTGTCTTCTTATGCCCGGCATCATTAGGGCGAAGCCGGCAAGGTCGGTGAGGAGTCCGGGTGTGAGTAGGACGATCCCCCCGATTAGGACGAGGACTCCCTCGATGAGTTCTCCCGCCGGGACTCGGCCGGCTTGGATTTCCTTTTGCATCCTCGCCAAAATGGAGTGGCCTTGACTTCTGGCCAGATGGGCACCCCAAAAACCGGTGAGAATGACAAGACCGATGGTCGGAATTGGTCCAACGATCCTTCCCATGCTTACGAGCAAGTAAAGCTCGATGAGCGGAACGGTGATGAAGAGGACGAGTAGGCGAGCGAACACGTGATCGGGTTTTGGGTGGTAACGGAAATCTAGCGCCGTTCCTTGGCGAATACGACTTGGTGACCACGAACTTGGTCGCGGACTTGGTCGTCGCGATAGGCGACTTGGCCGGAGACGATGGTGGCGGCGATGCGGGAGCGAAAGGTTTGGCCATCGAAGGGAGACCATCCGCATTTGGATTGGAGGGTGTTTGGCGTGACGTGGGTTTCGGAGTGGGTGTCGACCAACACGAGATCGGCCCAGTGACCTTCGCGGAGGAATCCGCGCTCTTGAATACCGAACAGTTGGGCGGGTGCGTGACAGGCTCGCTCCACTATGGTTTCGAGGGTGAAGACGCCGTCACGCCAAAGCTCTACAAGGATTAGCAGAGAGTGTTGAGCCAGAGGTAGACCTGATGGCGCTTGAAAGTAGGAGGAGTCCTTTTCTTCGAGAGTGTGAGGCGCGTGGTCGGTTGCGATTACGTCTATCCGACCATCGTTGACTGCCTTGCGGATGGCTTGGCGATCGGAAGGTTTCTTGATGGCAGGGTTGCATTTTACCAGAGATCCATGGGTGGCGTAGGCGGAATCGTCGAAGTGCAGGTGATGAACGCAGGCTTCGGCGGTAATGCGTTTCCCGTCAACAGGACCTGCGTCGAAAAGGTCGAGCTCTTCGGCTGTCGTAATATGGAGGACATGCAGTCGGGCGTTGTTGCGGCGAGCCAGTTCCACGGCGAAGGTGGAAGAACGCAAGCAGGCTTCGCGGGAACGGATCTCGGGGTGGGCGGAGAAGGGGACTTCATCTCCGAGCCGTCCTCGAAAGGCTTTTTCGTTTTCGAGAATGGTGGGAGTATGCTCGCAGTGAGTGGCGATTGGCGTGGGTGCGTGTAGAAAGATTTGCTCCAGTGCGGTTTCATTGTCCACAAGCATGTCTCCCGTGGATGATCCCATGAAGATTTTGACGCCTGCTATTTCTTCGGGAGACGCTGTTTTTACATCCTCTATGTTGGTGTTGGATGCACCTAAATAAAAGGAGTAGTTGACGACGGAGTCGCGAGCGGCGATGGCGAGTTTGCCGCGTAACCTTTCCATGGAGGTGGTGGGAGGTACGACGTTGGGCATCTCCATGAATGTTGTTATGCCCCCTGCAGCGGCAGCCCGAGATTCGGAAGCAATGGTACCTTTATGGGTGTGACCAGGTTCCCTAAAGTGGACTTGATCGTCGATCAGGCCAGGCAAAAGGTAATGACCTGCTGCATCGATCGTTTCGTCTGCCGTTGCTGCCGAAAGGTCGCTTTCTATTCGGGATATGCGGCCGGTGGCATCGACTAAAACGTCTTTTTCCTCGACCGTCCCTTCGTTTACGAGTTTGGCTCCGAGAATGAGAAGGCTACTCATTCCTAACGATTCCAAGGCAAGATGGCCAGTATGCGTGCGAGACCGCAAAACCCGGTTAGGCCGGAAAATATTAGGCCGGCCCCAAAAAATGCGGGTGCTGCGAGCCAGCGTATGTCTTCGGAGAAATAGTAGGCTGCAGTACCTGCGATTACGAGAGTCCCTATTGTGATGCGAACTTGACGATCCAGAGGTATGGCTTTTCTACCTGCACCTTCAGTGGGCATTCCTTCGTGTGTCCAGTTGTCGAGCCCGCCCGCAAGCAAGTAAATATTTCCCATTCCTTCCTCTGCCATTTTTTTTGCCGCCTTTTCTGCTCTAACTCCTGATTGACAAGTGATGCACACTGGGAAGCCGTTTTTCGAAGCTTTGAGTTGAGCGAGGGTTCCGTCGTCGAGAGAGTTGAGCGGAATGTTTTCCGAGTCTGGAATATGTTCTTTTTGAAACTCGCCAGAGGAGCGTACGTCTATTACGCGAACAACGCCCTCGTCAATTCTCTGAGCGAGACCGCGAGGAGAAAAAGTCGAAATTGGATGACTCATTTATTTGGTCTGTCCGTTACCTCGGACTTGATATTTATAGGTGCACAGTTCTCGCAAACCCATGGGGCCACGGGCGTGAAGACGATCGGTGGAAATACCGATTTCGGAACCTAGGCCGAACTCAAATCCATCGGTGAAACGGGTACTGGCGTTCCAATAAACCGTGGAGGTGTCGATGGCTGCGAGGAAGCGTTCGGCAGCAGGTTCGTCGGTGGTAACTATCGCATCGCTGTGACCACTACCGTAACGGTTTACTGCATCGATGGCATCTTCTAATGATTCGACGATCTTGATCGATAGAATGAGGTCGAGGAACTCGGTATGAAAGTCCTCTTCGGTGGCTTCTCCGAGAGTAAGCGAGGGGCGAGCATCTTTTAGAATCGAGCGGGCTTCGGAATCTGCCCGCACTTCGCAGTTTGCCTCTGCGAGAGCATCGATGGTTTTCGGTAGGAACTCGGAGGCTATCTCGCGGTGTACGAGAAGATTCTCTATGGCGTTGCATACTCCCGGGCGTCCGCACTTGGCCGTTATCGCTATTTTTCGTGCTAGATCGAGGTCGGCTTTAGAGTCGACGTACAGGTTGCAGACACCCTTGTAGTGTTTGATCACGGGGATTCGACTGTGTTCGGTGACGAACCGAATGAGGGCTTCGCCTCCCCGAGGAATGATGCAGTGTATATTCTCGTCCTGCTTGAGCAAGTGGTTGAGAGCTTCGCGATCCGTGGTGGGAATTAAAAGGACGGCGTCTTGCGGGACATCCGTTTCTCTTAGGGCATCTTGCACCAGTTCTGCCAAGGCTGAATTGGAATGAAAGGCTTCCTTCCCTCCACGAAGTATAGAGGCATTACCTGACTTCAGACAGAGTGCGGCGCAGTCGATGGTGACATTGGGTCTGGACTCGTAAATAATGCCGATAACACCTATCGGCACGCTAACTTTACGAATGTCTAGGCCGTTGGGTCGGACCGAGCTTTCGATAATTTGGCCTACGGGGTCGGGCAGGGTCGCGACCTGTCGGACACCCTCGACCATTGCCGCTATGCGTTCGGGGGTGAGTCTCAAACGATCAAGAAGCGCAGGGGAGAGACCATTTTGAGATCCTGCTTCCAGATCGAGCCTGTTTTTTTCGGAAAGGATATCGGCTCTTTTCTCAATCAAGAGGGCTATACTCTCAAGGGCGGCGTTTTTCTGATCGGAAGATAGGGTCGCCAAGATGAACGAAGCTTTGCGTGCTCTTTGGGCTAATTCGCCTACTTGATTCTCTATGTTTTCTGTCATTTTGAAAAAAATAGGCTTAATCATACCTTTAATTTCCGTCCGGGAAAAGAATGAATCTCATTAGCTTTCACAGTCGGCAAAGGATATCCGAAAAAAAAAGAAGGCGTGGAGTTCACTGAACCCCACGCCTCCTGTTTGAAAAGTGACTTTGAAGATTATTTCTCCGTCGTTCCCTTTTTGCCAGAACGTTTGCCGCCCTTAGGACGTCCACCTTCTCCGGGTGCTGGACGTTTACCTGGTCGTTTGCCTGGTTTTCCGGCATCGCCTCCTGGTCGACCTCCTCGGCTTTTCCTCATTTCCGCGCCGGCTGCCTTTCGCTCTTCTTCGTTGAGCTTGCCGTCTCCATCCTTGTCGAATTTTGCTATTATTTCCTTGCGACGTTTTTGACCTTCTTCGCGAAGAGCGGCTCTTTCTTCTTCATTCAGTTTGCCGTCTCCGTCCTTGTCGAATTTCTTAATGAGTTCAGCCGGAGCTCTTGGAGGACGTCCACCGCCGAATGATTTTCGAGCTTCCGCTCTTTCCTCTTCGTTGAGCTTCCCATCGCCATCTTTGTCGAACTTCTTTAGAATTGCTTCTCGATTAGGTGGGGCTCCTCTTTGCGGAGCGGGTTTACGTTCTTTTTTGGCTGGTTTGTCTTCCGCCCAGAGACCGCCGAGTCCAAATGCAAGGGTTAAGCTGATGATAAGTATTTTTTTCATGGGTGTTATGATTGGTTGTTCTTTGATTTCACGGAAGCCAATAGTTCATGGCCTTACTGATAATATGTGTTAACTGATTCACATGATGAAAAGTTTCAACAAACTTTTCGTTGCGATGATTAGGTGATACACGAATTGAATGGTTTAATTTCCTTGATCGAAAGTCAGAAGTTGATCTTATTCTGCTTATGCGGGCAATCCCATTTGCGGCAGTTTCAGTTGTTATCTTTACTTTCAGTCTTTCCTGCTTCGGGGCGAAGGAAGGATTGGAAATTCGTCCATTGCTTCCTCGAAAAGCCTCTGGCGCAACTTTGTTTTCTTTGTTGCCTGATAAGTACACTGGTGTTGGTTACGTCAAGAATTCGATTTCTCAGAAGTCACATTTGCGTTTACTTGAAAGTTCTACTTTTTCTGACAAACCGTCTATCACAGGAGTCTGTTCGGGAGATTTTGACGGCGATGCTCGCCCCGATCTCTTTTTTGCTTACCCCTATGGCGGTCATCGTCTTTTTCGGAATCTGGGAGGGTTCCGCTTCGAAGACGTTACTGTAAGCTCTGGTCTTCTTGACATTGTCCGCAATCACTGGGGAGTTGGTTGCTGTTTTGTCGATCAAGACGGTGACGGCGACCTCGATATATTTGTGGCGGGTACCGGCGACGTTAACTTGCTATTGGATAATAGAGGTAACGGAACTTTTCGTAATCTCGCACACGAACTGGGCATTGCCCATGAGGGAGCAAACGTACAGATGGCTTTTGCAGACTACGATCGGGATGGTGATCTGGACGGTTACTTGATTACCAATCTTGAACGTCCAGTCCCAGTCGCTCCTAAGGGGTTACGAGTAGATGCGACTATTCGCGATGGAGTTCCCATAATCGAAGAAAAATTCCGTGAATTGTTTGACGTCGTCTTTCATCCCACCGATCGGATACAAGTTGTAGAGGGGGGAGAATATGATCATCTTTTTAGGAACGACGGATCCCGATTTAAGGACGTCAGCGAAGAAGTTGGTTTAGTCGGTACCGATCAAGGTCTTTCCGCATCTTGGTTTGATTATGACGATGACGGCTTTCCCGACCTTTACGTAGCCAATGACTTTTTCGGGCCTGATCGTCTTTACCGCAATAAGAGAAACGGTGGTTTTGAGGAAGTTGCCCGTGATGTGTTACCGCATACTCCTTGGTTTTCCATGGGGACCGATGTCGCCGATCTAAACAATGACGGTCTTTTTGA
Source organism: uncultured Opitutales bacterium (assembly GCA_963934405.1). Lineage (GTDB taxonomy): Bacteria > Verrucomicrobiota > Verrucomicrobiia > Opitutales > Seribacteraceae. Next base: position 6,248 of record CAWVZQ010000020.1, read on the forward strand.
CTTTATGGGTTCCGACATGGCTGGCTCCAATCACTACAAATCTAAAATCGGCATGGGAGATATGCGGAAAAACAGTTGGTTTCTGACCACCTCGCATCCGCCTCAATACATGCGTAACGCCCTCTATCTTAATGCGGGCGGAGGACGCTTTCTTGAGGTCGCTCAACTTGCTGGTCTAGCTAATACCGATTGGACTTGGTCTCTCAAGTTTGCCGATCTCGACAATGACGGTAGAATCGATCTCTTTGGAACGAACGGCATGGTTCACGACCAAACGAATTCTGATCTGAAGTCTCGGGCCGAGTCCTTCGAGATGCCAGCTGAAAAGGCCGCCTTCTGGCAAAAGACTCCTCCCAAGCGCGATCGGAATTTTGCTTTTCGCAATCTAGGTGATCTTAGCTTTGCATCGGTCGGTGCGAAATGGGGTCTCGACTTCAATGGGGTTAGTTTTGGCACTGCAATAGCCGATTTTGACGGCGATGGTGATCTCGATCTCGCGGTAGCCTCGCTTGAGGATCCGGTTCGTCTCTACCGCAACGAGTCGAAAACCGGCCACCTGATAAAAATTCGTTTAAAAGGGAAGAAGCGAAATAGTCACGGAATTGGTGCCAAGGTTACGATCGAAACGGAAGCGGGAACCCAAGTTAGATACCTTAACTCTTGCCAAGGCTATGCCTCGGCAAACGAGCCGATCATTCACTTCGGAGTGGGAGAGGCAAAGGTCATCAAACGACTTACGATTCGCTGGCCTTTGGGGATCGAGCAAACCTTTGACAATCTTCCCACGGATAAGTTTTTCGTTATTTCCGAGCCACCCGAAGGCGAACCTTCTCCATCTTCTCCGGAACCTTTGGCCCTGCTGGTTGCCTCCAACGCGTTGTCCGACTTCCAACACAAGGAAAATGATTTTGACGACTTTAAGCTTCAACCACTTCTTCCTCATCGGCTCTCTCGATTTGGTCCTGGAATGGCTTGGGGCGACGTCGATTCCGATGGAGACGATGACATCTTTCTCGGCGGAGCTTCGGGACAGCCTTCCGTCCTAGCGCTTAATGATGGCAACGGAACTTTTACCCAAAAGAAATTACCTTACTTCGAGAACGAGCAACTTCTCCCCTTTGAGGATATGGGAGCCGTGTTTCTTGACGCTGATTCTGATGGTGATCTCGATCTCTACGTTGTCAGTGGCGGTTTCGACCCTCGGCCTAAACCTCTCTACCTTAGGGATCGCCTTTATCTTAACGATGGAAAGGCAAACTTGACTCTAGACTTGGCCGGCACTCCCAACATTCGAGACAGCGGAGGCCCCGTGGCTGCAGCAGATTTCGATCGGGATGGTGACCTTGACTTGTTCGTAGGAGGAAGAGTGGTTCGTGGACGTTATCCGACTACCCCGAACAGTCGACTCTTGCGCAACGACAACGGGAAGTTTGCGGATGCGACCAATCTCCTTGCAGCTGGTCTTGGATCTACGGGTATGGTGACTGGGGCCTTGTGGAGTGACTTCGACGGCGACGGTTGGCTCGACCTGTTGGTGACTCACGAATGGGGTCCCGTTGGCGTGTGGAAGAATTCGGGAGGCAAGCTTGCCAATGTTTCGGTCGCGGCCGGTACTGCCGAGTTGCTCGGCTGGTGGACTGGTATTGCCGCCGCCGATATAGATGAGGATGGGGATATGGACTACGCCCTAGGCAACCTTGGTCTCAATTCAAAATATCATGCTTCCAAGGAAAAACCTTACTTGGCCTATTTCGGTGACCTCGATGGTTCCGGAGTTCACCGATTCGTAGAAGCCTGTCACGAGGGAAACTCGCTTTTTCCTGTACGTGGCAAAAGTTGCTCCACTCATGCCATGCCTTCACTAGCGAAAAAGTTCTCGACTTTCCATGCGTTCGCTTCCGCCGGGCTTCATGAAATTTATGCTCCAAGTCGATTGAAGTCTGCTCTGCGGTTTGAAATCAACGAACTCGCTTCCGGTTGTCTCATCAACGACGGCAAAGGTCATTTGACTTTCCGTGCCTTTCCTAGGATCGCACAAGCCTCAACTGTCTTCGGCATCGCATTTGGCGACATCGATTCCGACGGTCATCAGGATCTCGCCCTTGCCCAAAACTTTTTCTCGCCGCAACCTGAAACTGGGCGAATTGACGGCGGTCTCGGTTTAGTCCTTCTTGGGAAAGGAGACGGCACTTTCCAGCCTCTCCGTTTAGATCAAAGTGGCTTTCTTCTACCCGGCGACGCCAAGGCTCTCGCTCTCACCGACCTCAATGGTGATGCTCGACCTGAAATTGTTGCTACTGTGAATTCTTCTAGTCCAAAGGTTTTTCTTAATAGGGTTGGCTCGGGCAAGCCCCTTGCCGTTCGTCTCACTGGTCCCAAAGGCAACCTTCGTGGCATTGGTTCTCGAGTCACCCTTCATTTGAACAGCGGGAAATCCTTAGTCGGTGAAATTGCATCTGGTAACAGCTATCTAACCGGAGGTCCTCCCGTGCTTTTTTTAGCTATTCCGGAGGGAGAAGAGGCGATAGGAATTACTGTTCGTTCTCCCCTAGGAAAGGTTTCAAGGCATGAAGTTCCCTCAGGGGGCTCTGAATTAGCTCTCCAATTGGATTGAATTGCCCTTTCATTTCGCCGGTAGCTCTAGATCGAGATACTCGCAGGCGTTTTGATAGCAAATCCGCTGGACGAGGTCGCCGATCATCTCCGGTTCGTTCGGAACGAAGCCGTCCTTCATCCACCCCCCGAGCAGGTTGCAAAGAATCCTTCGGAAATACTCGTGGCGAGGGAAGGAAAGGAAAGAGCGCGAGTCGGTCAGCATGCCCACGAAACGGGAAAGCAATCCCAAGTTGGCCAAGGTCTTGAGCTGCTCCTCCATCCCGTCTCTCTGGTCGAGGTGCCACCATCCGGAGCCGAACTGCATCTTTCCGGGAATCCCACCTTGGAAATTGCCCAGCATGGTGGCTACCGTGAAATTATCCGCCGGGTTGTTGTTGTAGACGATGGTCTTGGGCAGGGAGTCTTCCCGATCCAAACAGTCGAGGAACTTTGACATCCTTTCTGCCTGCGGCCAATCCCCGATCGAATCGGTGCCGGCATCGGGGCCGAAGGATGTCAGCAGGCGGCTCGAATTGTTGCGCAAGGGGCCCAAGTGTACTTGCATCGTCCATCCCTTCTCCGAGTAGAGTCGGGCTAGTCGGAGCATGACGAATGCACCGAAGGCTTCCTCCTCTTCCCGCCTCGCGTCCTTTCCAACTAGTGCGTCTTGGAAAAATCGGCTCGCATCGTCGTCGCTTGGGAAATCGCAAAAGAAGTAGGGGAAGCTGTGGTCGGAAATGCGTGATCCGAGTTCATGGAAATCATCGACTCTTCGGGCGAGTGCGGCGACAAAGTCGTCCAGGTTGGTGATGGAAAGTCCAGTGGTGCCCTCGAGCTTTTGCAACCATTGGCAAAAGGCGTTGGCGTCGCCTATGCCCCAAGCCTTGTCCGGCCGGAAGGTCGGGTAGACTGCGGTCTCGATTTCCGGGTTTTGCCTGATCGCTTGATGATGGTCGGTCGGGTCGGCTGGGTCGTCGGTCGTGCAGAGTCCCTTGACTTGAAAGCGTCTCAACATGCCTCGGGCGGAAAAGGCAGGGTCGGCCAGTTGTTCGTTGGCCCGGTCCCAAATCTCCTCTGCGGTATCTGGCCCGAGCAGCAGGTCGATCCCGAAGCAGCGCTTCAGTTCGAGATGGGTCCAGTGGTAAAGGGGGTTGCCGAGGGCATGAGGGAGGGTTGCCGCCCAAGCCAGATATTTTTCCTTTGCGTTCCCGCCTCCCGTGACGAGCTCCTCGTCCGTGCCGTTTGCCCGCATTGCCCGCCACTTGTAATGGTCTCCTTCGAGCCAAATTTCGGATAGATTGGAAAACCTGCGATTCTCTGCAATTTCTCTAGGCGGGAGATGGTTGTGGAAGTCGAGAATCGGTTCGTCCTCTGCATATTCGTGGTAAAGGGTGACCGCTTCGTCGCCAGTCAGCAGGAAGTCTTCGTTAATGAAGCTCATGAGGGAGTTGTTTGTAAACGGGGTTGTTCAGTTGATCTTGATTCTGAGCTTCTTAACTTCGCCGGGGAAGGGGAAGGAATCCTTGTAGAGCCCGACGGTTCCACCTTCGTCTCGTCCCACCTGAAGGCCGTCGATCGGCATCTCCGAAACCAGTCCGGCAAGCTTCCCCTCGCCGATTACCTGTTTGCCATCGAAAAATTTGACTTCCCCATTTTTGTGTAACTGTACGAGGCCTTTTCTGATTTTGCTCTCGAGAGGGCTCGTTGCCTTCACGACCGAAAATTTTCCGTTGCGACAAACCCCGAAGTGCAGGCGGTCGTCCTCCAGGTAGAGGACCCATCCGTGGGCATCCCCGCCTTGGGCTACCAGCACGCCGTCACCTTCCCCTTGGTATTGGGCTTCCACCTCGAAGGCCTTGTTCGCGATCATGGGGGCGTTTTCCATGTCGAGCAGATCCTTTTCCTTCAAATTAAAAGTCTTCTTCTTGCTTCCCTTCTTCTTGGCACTTCCGCCCCATGGCCATGGCTTGGCCTTGGCCTCCACCGCCCAGGCTTCCCAGAGCCCGGCCATTTCCTCGGCCCGTTCGGAGTGCTTGCCGGTCAAGTCGTTCAATTCCGTTCGGTCCTGCTCCAGATCGTAAAGTTCCCAAGGCCCCTTGGAGCCCTTGGCCACCAGTTTCCATTTCCCTATTCGGATGGCCCGGTTTCCCTCGTGCTCCCAAAAAATCGGGTTCTTTCGCTCGATCTTTTTTCCGGTGAAGGCGGCTGCGATCGAGACCCCCTGCAAGGGAACGATGGCCTGCTCCTTGACCTTCTCGGGGTAGGTCGCCTTGCCCAGGTCCGCGCAAGTAGCCATCAAGTCGATCAAGTGGGCGGGTTGAGAATCCATTTTCCCGTTGAGCTTCTCGTCGATCCCTTTGGGCCAATGGGCGACCAAGGGGGCGCTGATCCCGCCCTCGTGTACCCAGTGCTTGTATTGGCGGAAAGGAGTGTTGCTCGCGTTCGCCCAGGACAGACCGTAGCCATGGTAGGTGTCCGCCCCGCCCGTCATGACCTCGGTTCCTTGCTTGAGCACGACCCCCTCGCGGGTGCGCTTGGGAATCATGTCGATCTGCAAATCGGTCGCCTTCATCGGTTTCAACTGATCCGGATCCTTGTCCTTGTACTGGATGCCCTGGCGCCTGCCCATGCCCTCGGCGCAACCTCCGTTGTCGGCGAGGAAAAGGATCAAGGTGTCGTCGAGCATCTTTCTTCTCTCCAGTGCCCCGATGACTCGTCCGAGCCCTTGGTCGAGCCGGTCGACCATCGCGGCGTAAGTCTCCATCAGGCGGATCTCCCATTCCTTGTTCGGGGCGTCCTTCCAGCCGATCCCGTCCCTCGGGGACAATTTCCATTTCTTGTCGATCAGCCCCATTTCCAGCTGGCGCTTGTAGCGTGCTTCCCGCATGACCTCCCAGCCCTTGTCGTAACGGCCCTTGTACTTGGCCATGTCCTCTGGAAGCGCGTGCATCGGCCAGTGGGGCGCCGTGTGGGCGACGTACATGAAGAACGGGTCGGCCCCCTTGTGCTCGGTGATGAAACGGGCGGCATGGTCGTTGATCGCATCGGTGTAATAGAAAGTCTCGGGCTTGTATTCCGGGTCGGCATAGGGGGAAATCAAGGTGTTGTCCCGGGTCAGTGAATTCGGGTCGAAGAAACTGCCCGCACCGTGGATGGTTCCGTAAAAACGGTCGAACCCGCGCTGCCTCGGCCAGTTGTGTTGGGAGGAACCCGCGTGAATCTTCGGGGTGACGTGCCACTTCCCGGAAATATAAGTTGAGTAGTCCGCCGTCTTCATCACCTCCGCGATGGTCCTGACGTTTTTCCCTAGGTCACCCCGGTAGCCGGGTAGGTTCCGATCGTTCATCATGTGCCCGATCCCCGCTTGGTGCGGATAGGTGCCTGTGAGCAGGCTGGCCCGAGTGGGGCAGCAACGGCCCGTGTTGTAAAACTGTGTGAACCGCAAGCCGTTCTTTGCCAAACGGTTTAGGTTGGGGGTCTCGATCTCGCTGCCGTAGCAGCCTATGTCCGACCAGCCCATGTCATCGGCCATGATGATTATAACGTTCGGTCGAGAAGCTGACCATGCAAGGATGGATGCAGTTAATGGTGCGGCAAATGCCAAGATGATTCGAATCATTGGTTTCATTGTTGTTTTAGGTTCGTATGAACGGGCTTTTGGCTTGCCTGAAGGGGTGAATTATTGTTGGAATTAGCCTTTGCATCCAGTGGGGCGCGGTAGCCAAGTGGTAAGGCCGGGGACTGCAAATCCTCTATCCCGGGTTCGAATCCCGGCCGCGCCTCCAATTCTCCTTTTGAGGACTCTATTTTTGTTCGATCGCTTTTTTGATGGAAGCGATTACTTCCGGGGAGTCTGGTTCTTGGCCGGGTTTGAAACGCTTGATAGGCGTACCGTCTCGCCCAATCAGAAACTTTCCGAAGTTCCATTCGACGTTACCCGGGAAGGCTCCCTTGTCGCCAGTAAGTCGAGAGTAGAGCTCGTGCTGCTTTGGACCTTTCTTTACGACTACTTTGTCGAACATGGGGAAGGTGACGTCGAAACGGGACTTGCAGAACTTCTTGATTTCTTCGTTCCCTCCGGGTTCTTGTCCACCGAAGTCGTTGCAAGGAAAGCCGAGGACGGTGAAACCCTTGCCTTTGTATTCACGGTGAACGGCTTCCAACTGCTTGTATTGCTTGGTAAGTCCGCATTGTGAGGCTACGTTCACAACAAGCAGAACCTTTCCTTTATAGTCTCCGATGGAAGATTTCTCTCCATCGATGGTAGTGATCTTTATGTCGTGCAAGCCAGCGGGTGGCTTGGAAAGCTTCTTTGCCCCGGAAGCAAAATTACCGGTGAATATTAATGTTAGAGTAAGAATTAGGATTTTTTGCATGTTCGTATAATGGATTTAAGATTAAATAATGAACCCAAAGTCTTGAATTCGGCAAGAGGTAAGATTAAACGCAGGCAATTATCCGTATCCAAGGCTTTTCCATCGATTAAGCTGTTTTCGATTGCTGATCTACCGGATTCAAGTTTGTATTAGTCTCTCCTAAGCTTGGCGTTCGGCAGGCTGCCTTGTCCCATTTAACCTATTCCGAGAGATTTCACTTTCGCACATGAGCTCATGAGCGAGAACCTACAAAAGGATAATCCTGTGGCGCCGGAAGGCGTGCATCGATTTGAGACCGAAGAGTCCGGCGTGGATCCTTCCCTTGTCTCTCGCCTTTCCGATGCCATCGAAAGCAAGACCGAAGACGACGTTCGGGCCTGCGTTTCCGATGTTCACCATGCCGACCTCGCCGACTTGATCGGCCTTTTGCCGCGATCTCAGCGACACCGTTTGCTGAGAATCCTTCGTGTGGATCTCGATCCCGACTTACTTTTGGAGTTGGACGATTCCATTCGGCTCGAGTTGGCCGATGTTTTGTCTCCCAAGGAAATGGCGGAGGCCATTACGGAAATGGAGTCCGACGAGGCCGTACAGGTGTTGGAGGATCTCGAGAAGGATGAACTATCCGATGTCTTGCGCGAGGTTTCTGCCGAGGATCGCGAGGAAATCGAACTGGGGCTCCACTACCCCGAGGACACCGCCGGCCGCCGAATGCAGGTGGAGGTGGTCACGGTGGCTACCGATTGGTCGGTCGGTCAGACCATCGACTATCTTCGCACCGAGGCCGATTTGCCCGACGAGTTTTTCGACGTTTTCGTGTTAGACGACGCCCGCCGACCAGCGGGAGTCATTTCCTTGTCCCGCATTTTGCGTTCCCCCAGGTCCACGGCCATGAGTGAAATCGTGGACGAGACGCAAGTCATCGTTCCTGCCGATATGGAGCAGGAGGAAGTCGCTTTACAGTTCGAGAAGTACGACCTCACCACTGCGGGGGTGGTGGATGATGACGGAAAGCTTCTCGGCATGATTACGGTGGACGACGTCATGGAGGTGGCTCGCGAGGAGTTCGAGGAGGACGTCTTGCACTTGGGCGGGGTGGGGGAGGAAGCGATCAGTGACTCGGTCTTGACCGCTACCCGCAAGCGTTTCGCATGGTTGTTGGTGAACCTCGGGACGGCGATTTTGGCATCTTTGGTAATCTATCTTTTCAAAGGAACTCTCGAGCACATGGTGGCGCTTGCCGTACTTATGCCGATTGTGGCCTCTATGGGAGGCAATGCGGGAACGCAAACGCTCACCATTACCGTTCGAGCTCTCGCTACCAAAGAGCTCACGCCCTTTAATTCCCTACGGGCCGTCCGCAAGGAGTTGGTGGTTTGTACCCTCAATGGCTGTCTTTTCGCCCTACTGGCGGGATTTGGAGCGACCTATTGGTTCGACGATCTTGTTCTCGGTGGAGTGATTGGCGGAGCCATGGTGATCAACATGATGGTAGCGGGCGTTTCGGGAGCTTTTTTGCCGATCTTTTTCGAGCGGATCGGCATAGATCCAGCAGTGGCCTCCGGGGTTTTCGTGACCACCGTTACCGACGTCGTGGGCTTCTTCGCTTTTCTTGGTTTGGCCACACTCGTGTTCCTGTAAAGTCTCACCCAGGAACTTAATGGCGCGCGTACTCGTTACCGGATCCGGCGGTTGCATTGGCTCAGCCGCAGTCGATTGGCTTCTTGAGGAAGGAGCGGAAGAAGTCATCGGTTTCAACCGAAGCCAGCCCCCCTCAGTTGAAGATCGAAACCCTCGTCTGTCTTTCGTTACCGGAGACGTCGCCGACTTTTCTCGACTGCGTGAAGTTGTCGGCGAACTTCAACCTAGTCACGTCCTCCACCTCGCCGCCCTTCAAACTCCCGACTGTCGCGACTACCCGATGCGCGGACTGGAAGTGAATCTTGTCGGAACGGCCAACCTTTTTCGTGCATGCTCCGAAGAATTGAAAAAACCTCTCGAGCGCTTTGTTTTTGCCAGTTCCGGAGCCGTCTACGGTCCACGTTCACTCTACGGGCCGAAAGGCGTTTGTCCCGAAGATCCTTACCAGCCCTTCAACCTATACGGATATTGGAAAATAGCGGGCGAGGGCATGGCTCAGGCGTTCCATCAGGCAACGGGCGCGCCGACTGTATCCCTTCGGCTCGCCACGACCTATGGGCCCGGTCGCGATCGTGGTTTCACTGCTGCGGGCACTCATGCTCTCAAGGCCGTGGCTCTGGGCGTACCCTTTGAGGTGCCTTACAAAGGGCACGAGCATTACCATTTTTCGCCCGACGTCGGAGCCGGCTTCGGGTGCGCCGTTCTTCATCCATTTTCCGGCTATGGAGCCTTCAACCTTCGTGGGCAAAGCCAACGAATCGAAGACTTTTTGGAACTGCTCCGTCAGACTGCTTCCGATCGCGGCTTGTCCGAGCGATTCAAGGTGTCGATTTCTCCCGATGCCGAGGAGACTCCATTCGTATATGATCTCAATGACGACTCGGCTGTTTCAGCCTTTCCTCACATGCCCCTTACGGATCTCCGGCAAGGAATTTCGGATTCTCTCGATTTCTTTCTCAGTGCCGCCGAGAGAGAAGAAATCTCGGCAGCTGATTTAGCCTGACTTAAAGTTTTTTCAAAAAAATGCAGCTATAATTTGAAGTTTTTGAATATTTGGTGTAAGTATTAATATATCTTAATTAAAGCTATGTACACCAACTTAATCTCCTTCGTCTTCATCCTCAGCGTTTCCGGCACGGGCCTCTGGTTCCTAACCCAAGTATAGGGGCCGAACTGAGAATCAGGATGCTTCTTCGTTTTCAGGAAGTTCTTGTTCGTTCTCTTTTGTTTCGGGCGGGATTTCCGAGAGATTTTCTTCCGGTTTATCTTCATCCGCCTCCACTTCTTCCCTAATCTTTTCCACTAGATCGAGTGCATCGTTCCGGCGTCTCAGGGAACGTTCCTGAAACTTGGCGATCTGGACAAGAGAATCGGCTCCATCGAAAATTGCGTTTGCCAAGTGGTTTACCAGCAAGGCCGGCACGACACCGCCCAAGGCTCCCATCAGAATAAAGGCCAGTACGATCTCCTGTTCGCGGTCGGTACCAAGCAAGGCCCCCAGACCTGCGCAGACCACGACCGTCACGACGGAGGTGACTAAACTGAAAGCCCTTCCCGTTGCATAGCCCGTGTTCCGGCGAATCGCTTCGAGGACATCTCGGGATCTTTTGTTTTTCCCCATAAAACTTACTTTCTTCGCCTTTCCTTTCTCAAGCAAGCGGAAAGGTCAACGAGGGTAAGACCTAGCCTGAACGTTTAGAACGGCCAAATCGGTCATTGGTTGATAGGATTGACGTTAGGGTAGAGAAGAGGCGAGATTTCAAATCAATCTTTTACTCAACAAATTAAACAAAGGAACAAACATGCAAAAGATGATTATTGTCCAACGCCCCGATGATCCTGAATTGAACGAGCATCTTGCGGATGGTTGGAAGGTTTTAATGATGCAAACAGGTAGCTGGGCAATTGATGTATCACCCGATGTCTACGAAGTGAAACATCCCGTATGCTTCGTTGTCATTGAAAAAGAAGATGGCGAAACTTGTGGTAAATGAAACTTCACCCGTCCTCCCGCATCATCTCCTCCAGTTCGGTTCTAATAGGCCTGTTTGACCGCCGCCTCACACCGATTAGCCGTCTTCACCTCCGACGAGGGTTCTTCCCTCGTCTCAATATTTAGAACCCTCTAATCGGTCATTGGTTGAGAGGATGGGCTTTATTGACGGGATCGGTCGGTTGGTTATGATTGCTAAACAGGTGAAAAATGAAAAGGGCGGTTTTGTATGTTGACCCTGTCACGGGTGAAGTTAAAAAGTCGGAACCAACCATTAACCAAGATTTCGACGAGGTGACGGAAGGTGAAAGAGTCCAGATGAGTGAGACTGAATCCTGTCCACACGGACACGGGAAACTCAAGCGATGGGAAGGAGAGTTGAGATGCTGGTCCTGTGGTTGGCCTGATATGAAGAAAACCTCAAAGGATTCCACGCTAGGCACCTTTTTCTCTCGTTTATTCTACAGACTATTTTATTTCCTGATTACGGGACCTTTAGGAGTTTTCTTCCTATTTAATGTTTCCAACGGAGAAGGTTTACCTAACATACCGGGCGCAGTCGCCGGATTGGTTCTCACTGGTGGTTCTTTATTCATCGCTTACGAGATTTTCCAAATTTTGTGTGCCGGACCGAAAAGGTTTAGAGACCTGAAATTAATGAACCTCAGGAATTGACTTCTGGAGCGGGCGGCAAGCTTTCAAATCTCTCCCCGCGATGTATGGTGGCCAAACAGTCTTGGCTGGCATATCCGGTCAACTCAATCAGCCGTTTTACCTTCGACGAGGGTCTAACCTCTTCTCGGCATTTGGAACGGCTAATCGGTTGTTGATTGAAAGGATTGACGTTAGGAGTGTCGATGGGTGCAGGTTTGCGGGATGAGTGAAGGAGGCAATGCAAACCCCAAAAGGAGCAATTAGGTTTGCTCCTCTTTCACTTTCCGCATGGGAATTCGTTCGGTTGGATTGGGCTATTCAAAACCAATCTTGGTTGTGGGAATTGTGTTGATTTCTTTGATCGGGATTCCAAAGATATTTTCTTCACGATCTTGTAGTGATTCTTTCACAACCCTCTTGACCAGAGGATTCAAACCTTGAAATCAAAATATGAAACTAAGCGATATCACAAAACAATATAAGCAATCCGAACTTTCCGCCGATAAAGGAATTGAAGCACTAAACAAGGAAATTAAAAAGCTTGAATCCTACAAAGAGAAGAAAGCACAAGGAAATAAAAAGTTGGTTGCGATGAAAACCGCACTCGATCAAGGGATTCGAAATGTTGAAGGAGTAACATACACGGGTGATGCAAAGAATCATGATAAGCAATTCGCATCATTGCTTTTGCATGCTCTTCCATCTCGTGCCGCAATCTCAGTTGCAAAAGCTTATCTCAAATCTACATTGGATGAAGAAAGCACAATAATGATCAGCAATGAAAAACGGGAAATCATTGCAAAGAAGCCCGAAACCGAAGTTGAGAAAGCAAGCGATTTCATTTTTTCGGAAGGTTGAGTCATGCGGCTAGGGCTAGCTCCAAGAAGCGTAGCGATGTCTTGAATTATTTAGTCTTCGACTTATTCGCTGTCCTTGTAGGTGTTGCTATCAAGTTCCGTCCCGTCGTCGTTGTAAGAAACTAAAATTCCATTCCCGTTCGCGACTTTGGTATCGAGGCACTTCGGTCTGCTTTAGTCAAAACAGAATTTTGCAGTTCGGGAGGGCTTTTTTGAGCATGGCCTGTTGACCTTCGGCGATTTTATTTCCTTTGAGGTGCAATTCGGTCAGTTTGTTAAGACCTGCAATCGGCGTGACGTCGGTGACTTGGTTGTCGCTGATCCACAATGT
>CAWVZQ010000021.1:0-18534 GCA_963934405.1 uncultured Opitutales bacterium
AGAGTTTTCCATATTCGCCAAAAGAGGAAATTCGAAAGTATACGGAACCATCTTCTGAAGTATAGGCGTGTCCGCGTTGAAGAAGATTCTCTACTAGCTCAATCTGTTGAGCTATATGGGCAACCGCACTAGGCTCGACATGCGGTTTTAGCAAACCAAGTGCCTCGCAGTCGTTATGAAAACGGTCTGTCCAGTAAGCGGTGAACCTCTCTAGCCTCTCTCCCGCCTTTATCGAGTCGCGAATGGTTTTGTCGTCGACATCCGTTAGGTTTCGGACATGCAAGGTTTTCAAACCATTGCATTCATTAACCCTTCTAAATAAATCCTGAGCGACAAATGTTCGAAAATTTCCAATGTGTGCTGCCCCGTAAACAGTCGGGCCACAGCAGTAGAATCGAAGTACACCTTCTTTTTCGGCAAAAACTTCGCACTTACTTCTAGACATCGTGTCTTGAAGGAACAGGCCATTGTCTTTCGCATCACTCATGATGCAAAGCAGGTTGCACTAGCTTTTCGAGCGGGCAAACCTAAACTCGAACCTTAAAATCACTAATTAGGCTTATTGTCGCTTGGGCAATGCCCTCAAGGTAAGAAAAGTCCCAAGAATTCGCAACCGAGGATAACACCTCGGGAGATCACTTGCCGGCAATGCACTTACTTAAAGCGTGCTCGGGTGCGCGAGACAAGGTCGCGCAAGGTTTCGCAAATCAGTGGCAACCTGGGGCTTTTCTCCTTGGACTCAATTACTTCGAAGAAAGAGAGAAGTGCATGATTCATCAACTGATTTGTGTTCCAGTTGCCATACTTTTTGTATGCTTCGACCTTTTTCCAAGTCTCCAAGGAGATTCGGGTGGTAAACGATTTCGATTCTTTTTTGGGTTTGGGTGCTTTGCGAGCGGTCATTGTCTATCTCTTGTGTTATTTGTTTTTCCGTAATCTTTTAAAAAAAAGTTACAAAGAATGCAGAAGTCGCTCTATGGATAGCAATCGACCGTCCAAACGCAAAACAAAAATACGACCTATTGATTGTCTTATCCAATTGACAGAAACCAAGCTTTTCACTATCTGTGCCAAATCTAAATTTTTAGGATGAACTAATCCTGTTAATTTAACCCTGAGATTGTGCTCCGTTTTTAATCAAAAGAAAGAAGAAAAAGTGAAACTACAAATAAACAATTGCGATAGCTCGGTTGAGCACTCGGAGAATTATGTGGTCGATATCCCCGAAGGTTCCAACGAATACACGTTTCTACATTTTCTTAGCCCAGCGTTGGTCAAAACATCTTCCGGCCTGACTGAAGTTGAGGCAGGGGCCTGTGTAATGTATACCCCTCAGAATCCACAATACTACAGGGGTGCGGGAGAGCGTTGGTCGAACGACTATTTGACCTTTTCGGGATCTTCATCTGAAAAAATTGCTCTCACGGGTGGTTTTTCGATGAATGAGGTTTTTTATCCCTACAGAACGCATTTCATTTCGTCTTTATTTGAAAAGATGAAGACAGAAAGCTTGCGCCGTGAGCTCAATTGGGAACGCATTGCGACTTTGGCGCTAGAGGAATTTATTTTGAAGCTCTCTCGTTATGCAGAGGACGATCTCTCTTCTTTTTCTTCCGACCATTCTCACGTGCTGCGAGAGGTAAGAGCTGAAGTGCACGAACGGATGGTCGAACATTGGGCTATCGAGGAAATGGCTCGATTGGCAAATTTAAGTTCGAGTCGCTTTGCGGCCCTTTTCAAGAATGAATTCGGAGTAAGCCCAACCGAAGACTTGATTCGCGAGCGCATTGAACGCGCCAAAACCTTGTTGTCGAATGTGCGAGTAAGCGTGAAAGAAATCTCGGCCAACTGTGGTTTCGAGAGTGTGCACTACTTTCACCGGGCCTTTAAAAAGCGCGTAGGAGTGACTCCTAGGCATTATCACAAAATGAAGAATCCCACTGCACAGTCTAGGATGCGCGGCGAGTTTACCTTAGACGAACTTTCGCAAGATTCTGATTTCAGCGGAATCATCGAGATCAAGGACGGAGAAGTCTTTTTTCATGGCGATAGCGACGGGTGGGCTGAGTTTTTGGGATGGTCGACGACCGAACTTATCGACAAACCATTCTTTAACTTTGTTGACCCACAGGATTTGGTAATCGGGCGTGAAGCCTTGGGCCAAATTACCCAGAGGCAGAATTTAAGAGACATTACAATTCGGCTCAGTAAAAAAGGCGGCGGACACAGGATCGTAGAATTTTCTGCGATATCCAAAGGTAATACTTGGTTTTGGTTCGCAAGAAAGCTACCCGATGACTTCCCCGTTCACTCGAGGAGTTAATTTTTTTACGGCTCTGCACCTTCTCTTTCTAAGCAGAGCATGGCTCATTGGTTCGAGTCACGAAGGAGAAACTTATTGTTCGGCTAAATGTGTTTGTGCGCCACTCCCTTTCGGGACTATGCCCAAGTTGTTTCAGGCAAGCTAAGCTTCAGCCTTTCCTCACCCTCTCTTTGGCCTGTTCGGCTTCTTTCTCCAGAGTAGAGGTCTCGTAGGCGATTTGCTGGCGAATTTTATCCGCCCCCTCTTCGTCACCTAAGGCGAGGGAGTCCGCGATATTCTTTTCTAGGAATATTGTCCGTTCGGCGACCTTAGCCTTATATTTGGATGAGATTTCGGCAATTTCCGCTTTTTGGTCTTTGGAGAGAGGTTCGGATTCATCATCTCCACCAAAACGCTCCATGGCTAATTCGTATGCACTCTTCATAACATTAGTTTCCCAAAGACAGGTTGGCCCCAAATGCAATAAAAAAGGCAATGCATGCTGGTGCGGCAAAAAAAACTAATGCAGATGATGACGGCAATCTACGAGCTAATGCAAGGCATACGCCGAGATAGGCGAAGCTTGTTATTGCAGGGGCCCAAGTGGTTTCTACTTCCGCGCGATAGAAAAAGCCCGGAATTTTAATAAAGAAATTCACGAGGAAATCCATCAATCGTATGATGCACCAATCGATTTCGTGAAGAAAATCAAAACCGCATGCTCCGAACGGCAGGGAAAACACGGCCAACCAAATTGCTCCAACGGCTAAAAAAACAAGAAATACATTTAACAGAACACCTCCCGGAGAAAAAACCCCAAAGGCGTCTGCGGCAAGTGGTGAGCTCGCCAAGGTCGCCGCAATGCTTATCGAAAGGGCCCCAAAAAACCCATGACATATTTGAACTCCTGCTTTGCGGTGACCCGATAATTCTTCATCCGAAAGGAATCGCCAAGGTCTCAAAGTTACCTGCAGTCTTTGTCCTAGAGGGCCACCATACAGAATTATGGAGAAGACTACGGCATAAGAAAGCTGAAAGCCTTTGTCCCAAAACTGCCCTGGGTCTATTGCCAGCACGAACACTGCGGAAGTCACGAGTGCCTGAAAGGCCCCTCCCCTCCTTCCCGAAATGTCCGAAGCCTTCCAAAACGCGATCATAATGAAAGCGCGTTGGGCCGACGGAGTACCTCCAGTAATTTGGACATAGAGGTATAAGAGGGTCAACATAAGGCCAGTCTCAATCCACCTCGGGCCAGGGACCAGTCGTAGTAATAATATAAGCAAACCAGCCACGATGGCTATGTGCAGTCCGCTTACCGCGAAAAGGTGCATAGCTCCTGCGCGGATGAAGCTCTCTTTTTGATCCCGAGGGATTGCGGTTTTTTTTCCAAGAAGCATGGCGACGGCAATTCCCGCGACAAGTTCGTCTTCCGGTTCGGCTCCGAAACGTAACAGTTTCTCAATGTCTCGATTTGAATTACGGCAAAAGTGAGCGAATGCACTTGCGGGAACGACCTTTTCTAAAATTTTACCCCGTCGAAACTCGTATTGGATGCCTTTGGAGAGAAGGAGACGGGTAAATGAACTGTCATCGCTATCCCGGATAGGGTATAGCACGCCCAATGCCCGTATTCTGTCACCTTCGATCAGTCCGCCACCTTGAATTTTGTCAGCGAGTCGAAAATAGATTCGTTTGCCTATTAGATCACGACGGACATCGGGCGTCCATCGAACATGGCCAAGCCCCGAAAACTTCACCGAATCATTTTTTTGATCGAAGAGGCGCTCAATGTGGATGTCGAAGACTAGTTCTCGCGGGGGCAAGTCGAGCAAGCTTGATGTAGTTTTACGAGAGCCTTCCACTTGAAAGTATCTCGCGACTGAGAGGCAGAAGACTCCTCCGATAAAGAAAATAGCCCACAACCATCGTGTATTCTTTTGACGCGTAACGGTCCATATCCCTGCGAGAGAAAAAACTAGGCCAATGGCAAAAATGGGGATGAAGTCATGTGGCATCAAGGTATCCGCCGCGACCAACCCCGCGATCCATGGAAGCAGGATCCAAAGCAATGGCGCCCGCAATGGTGCGACAGGATCGATTTCCGGAGTCCTGATCACAACGCTTGCGGCAATTGCTTCTCCGTGCTTGGATGTTTTTCGAAATGGAGGACGACGAAAACGAGTCGCTTTTGAAAGAGCCTGGCAAGGTGAGCGAGAACAGAAGGCCATTGGCCGAGAGAATGCGACCATGCACCACGCTGGACATATTGGGTCAAAAACATTTATTAGGTGAGGGTTGCTTGCTTCCTAACCTGATCAAGGAAAACCGTGTGGGCAACTTGATTTTAGCAGGGCCTCCCGGCTCCGGAAAAACGACTCTGGCGACAGTTATTGCAGCCGAAAGTGGGTGCAAGCTCCTGAAGATAAATGCCGTTACTTCAAATGTCGCCGAACTGCGAGATGCGCTCAAGCTCGCTCGTTATTATGGTTCTGCCAATTGCTACCTTTTCATTGATGAGATTCACAGATTCAACAAAGCCCAACAGGATTTGCTTCTGCCGGATGTGGAATCGGGCGACGCTCGTCTTATCGGGGCCACTACTCACAATCCGCGTTATTACGTAATAGCCCCCTTGCTCAGTCGCTGCCATCTATTCACATTGGAGCCGTTGTCGGCTCCAGTTATAGAAGGCTCACTCCGAGTTGCCTTGAACAATTGCGAAAAAGGTCTTGGTTCCCGTTCCTGCGAGGCAGATAACGCGATTTTAGGGCAGATTGCTTTATTGGCTGAAGGAGACCTTCGCCGAGGGTACAATTTCTTGGAAACGATAGTCGAGGCTTTGCCTGTGGGTGCAAAACTGACGGACAAGGAGGTGGCTGTTTTTAGTCGCGAGCGTAACATTCGATACGATCGGGATGAAGACGAACATTACGATACCACCTCGGCTTTTATCAAAAGCATGCGCGGCAACGATCCCGACGCCGCTCTTTATTGGTTGGCTAAGATGCTGGTTGGCGGGGAAGATCCTCGCTTCATTGCCAGACGATTGGTCATTTTCGCTTCGGAGGACGTGGGCTTGGCGGATTCGAGGGCCTTGCTACTTGCTGATGCGGCGTTCCGTGCGTGCGAAATTATTGGTCTGCCCGAGTGCGAATTGAATCTCGCTCACATTACCCTCTTTCTTGCGACTTGCCCGAAGAGCAACAGTTCGACCTTGGCTTTAGGCAAAGCCAAGCGAGCCTTACGGGAAAAACCCATTCAGCCTATTCCCTCCTCCATTCGAGACAGGCATGGCCGCAACAAAAAAAACCGCAACGCAAACGAAAAATCGTACCTTTACAGTCATGACTACCCTGAAAATGTTTCGGGACAAGATTATCTGGATGAGCCACTCGAACTTTACTCTCCCAAAAATTCCGGGGCAGAAGTGGCCATTGGTGAACGACTGTCGCACTGGAAATCAATGCGGAAAGAGCTTCAAGCGTAGCCCTTGTTTCCTTTTCCATTTGGTCTTTGATCACATCTCTTAAGGTTGCAATTTTTGTCGAGAAGTCGGAAATTCAATCTACCGAGGGTGACAACCTGAGTTTGCACTTTTGCCAGATACCCGTATTTTCTACCTATGCTTTACGACAGGCCTTATATGAGAGCCCCTAGTTTTGGGGGACGAGCTAGTAGCTTCCTCAAGTTCTTGCTCGTACTTTTGATTGCGAGCTTTGTCCTGCAAACCATCGTCAAGGCCGTGGGCGACATTGATGCAAATGTGACATTTTTCTCATGGACGGCCTTTACGCCCGATGGATTTCTTTCCGGAAAATTGTGGACGCTGGTCTCATACGCTTGCTTGCATGAGGGGCCATGGCATCTGGTCCTAAACCTCTTGGCTATTTTTTTTATGGGACGAGCCCTTGAAGATGACCTTGGGCCGAAAATGATGACTTGGTTGACTTTGGCCGGAGCGTCATCGGGTGCCTTGTTGTGGTTTGTCTTCAATATTGACGGAAGTGGATTGGTCGGTGCATCTGCGATTGCCATGGCTTTCGTTACGACTTTTTGCCTGCGGAGACCGGAGCAGCCTATCACTCTCCTGCTTTTCTTCGTGATTCCTTGCACGCTCAAGCCGAAATGGATTCTCTGGAGTCTTCTTGGCATCGAGACTTACGGCTTTCTTTTTTCTGAGCTCAATGGCAGTTCAGGAGTTGCCCACTCGGCGCATTTGGGCGGCATGTTGGCAGGGCTGTTTTTCTTTTGTTACGTTCGGTCAGGCGGAACTTCCTCGAACAAGCGTCCGCGACTACAAAAACCTTCTTGGCTGAAGGTCTCCAAGCAATCACGCAAATCGGGAGCACCTGCCGGTTATTCCGTGAACCTTGACGATCGCGAGATGGTCGAGCAGGAAGTGGACCGGATTCTCGACAAAATTAACGAAAATGGCTTTGGCTCTCTTACCGAAGATGAAAAAAGAACTCTCGACAAGGCAAAGAGCCTCTTGGGCAAGTAAGTGCTTGCATGCGAATATATTATTGCCGACAGATGCCCCTTCCTTTTTTCTGATTTCTTTCTACCTCTGATCGTCGACATTTCAGTTTCCGAATAATCCGAATCATTATGATTAAAATCTGCAAATATTTTTCACTCCTAACATGGATCGTTCTTTCCTTTGACTGTGTTCTCCTCGGGAAGGAAGAGCAGGTTGCCACGGAGGCCAAGGAACTTGAACCAACCAAGCTCATGGAAGGTGAGGCCCGATGGTTGGCTTCAGCCCTCCATCGTGCTCATTACAGCAAGGTGTCGGTAGAGAAAGTCGACCGGAAGGAATTTCTCGAGACCTACATGAACAGGCTCGATCGCCAACGCCTGTATTTTCTCGAATCCGATCATGAGGGTTATCTCAAAACCTTCTTGCCCACGATCGGAACTTATTTGGAGCAAGGAAACCTTTTCCCGGGGTTTCAGATATATAACGACTATAAAGCGAAGGCTCTAGTTCGTCTGGCGTGGGTGATAGCTCGGCTGCAAAAGGGTTTTGATTTAAATGCCGACGCGACTTTTGTTCCTGATCGCAAAAAAATTCCATGGCCAAAGGACGAGAAAGAGGCGGATGAAATTTGGGAGAAGCGGCTAACTTACGAAATGCTTGCGGAGGTGCTTACGCAGATCGATCTCGGCGGCGATGAAAATAGTACCGAAGTCGAAAACAAGACTTTGCTGCCGGAAGCCGAAAAACTGGCTGAGTTTACCAAGGAGTCGCGTGACCGCATTACCAAACGCTATGAACGCTGGGATAAAAACATCCGCGAGTTCGAGGCTTCCGATGTTCAGGAAATGTACCTTACCACGCTTTCCCAGATGTTCGACCCGCACACGACCTTTCTCAACATCAAAGAACGCGATAGATTCAATCAATCCATGCACAACACGTTTGTCGGGATTGGTGCCGTACTGACGGATGAAGACGGTTTTTGCACAATTAAAGAACTTCTCCCCGGCGGCCCAGCCGAGGCTTGCCGCGAATTGGAGCCCGAAGACGTCATCCTAAAGGTTGCCCAAGGTGATGGAGATTTTGTCGAGGTAGTAAATATGAAGCTCAGCAAGATAGTGGAGCTTATCAAAGGTCCCAAGGCCACGGTCGTGCGGCTTTTCGTAAAGCCGGGCAAGAATCCTTCTGATCGAAACACGGTGAGGATTACCCGAGACCGCATCAAGTTGACCGCTAATCTGGCGTCTGCAACCATTCACGAGGTGCCGGCTCCTGAAGGTGATCGAACTTTCCCCATTGGCGTCATCGAGCTGCCGTCGTTTTATGGAGCGGCTCCCGGAGAGGCTAAAGCTAAAGCCACCGATGATCTAGAAGAGCTTATCGGTAAACTGAAGGATCTTGGGGCCGAAGGCATTGTGCTTGATCTTCGTCGCAACGGGGGTGGGTTTCTTAGTGAAGCGGTCAGTCTTGCCGGACTTTTTATTTCAAGAGGGCCGGTTGTCCAAGTAAAGAGCACTGATGGAAAAATTCGCAAGAAATTTGATTTTAATCCAAAGATGGCGTGGGAGGGACCGCTCGCTCTACTTGTGTCACGGTATAGCGCATCGGCTTCCGAAATTGTGGCCGGAGCACTTCAGAATCACAAGCGCGCCCTTATCATAGGAGACAAGGCAACTCACGGAAAGGGAACTGTGCAGTCAATGATTGAGATGAACGTGCCCCATCTTTATGCCTTAAAAAGCGATAAGCGTAGTGCGGCTAAAATCACCATCCAGAAATATTATCTGCCAAGCGGTACTAGTACCCAGAATGTTGGTGTGGTTGCCGATGTCCCAATGCCTTCCATCAACGAGTTTCTTCCTATCGGTGAAGCTGATCTTCCTCATGCCATGAAGTGGGACGAAATTCCCGGGGTGAACTATCGTCGACCGGCCGAAGAATTTCGAATTCGGCCGGAGGGCTCCAAGCAACTGCTTGAAACGAGCCTTAAGCGACAACGGGAAAAAGAGGAATTTGCCTATCTGCGAAAGAACGTCGATTGGTATAAGGCTAAGCGCGACCAGAAAGAGTTTTCTCTAAACCTCGCCAAGAGGCTTGAGCTAAAGACAAAGGATACAGACTTTACCAAAGAGCTAAATGAAGAGATGAAAGAGTTGGCGGCGAAGTCATTTCCTGCCCGTCAAGTTCGTCTTGACGTAGTGCGAAGTCAGGATCGTCGCTCCCGTGAAGTTCGTGGCGAAAAAGTTGAAGAAGAAGGAGTTGCGGAAAAAATGGAACCGGCAACCACTTTGGACATTCGCCTTCATGAAAGCCTTCGAATTGTTTCGGATTGGATACTTTTACGGGAAGAAGCTTCCAAGGTGGCCAAAAGCGTTGAGGGTTCCGAAAAGAAATCTTAAGTAGAAAGCCAAGCAGCTTGAGCTGCAGGGGCTTAAACATGGACAGCTTTCTTTTCCAAACTTTGGTAATTATCCTTACGCCTACTCTAGCGGTCGAGCTGCAAGAAAAAAACGAGGACGCTTCGAGAGATCTTTCATCCCTCTAGCATTGGAAAGGCCCGCTTCCTGTGCTCTTTCAATAAGGAGCTCATGGTGCAGTTCTCCAGTTTCCATTGCGAGTAAACCGCCGGGGCACAAGTGTTGCTTGGCCGCGGTGAGAATATCAAAAAGGTGATCGCAACCTTCATTTTCGGAGACAAGAGCTAGTTTTGGATCATGCTCCCGAACCTCCTGCTGAGTGCATTCCCATTCTTGACGGGAAAGATAGGGAGGGTTGGAAACGATTAGATCAAAGGCGGCTTCGTTTTTTGGCAATGCTTCGAACCAGTTGCCAAGGTGGAAGCTAACTTTATCCGAAAGTTTGTTTGCGACGGCATTTTCTTGTGCGAGTTCAAGAGCATCTGAAGAGATGTCGGAGGCAACGACTTGTGCCGATGGAAAAATCTTGGCAAATGCAAGTGCAAGCACACCAGAGCCAGTGCCTAGATCTAAAATGCGGTGGGGTAGTTTCGCGGCAAATTTGCCATTAAGAATTTCAATGAATTCTTCCGTCTCCGGCCGCGGAATCAGAGCCCTTTTGTCGCAAGTGATTCGAAGGCCGGCAAAATCCACAAACCCGATCAAGTGTTGAAGTGGCTCTCTTGCTCCCCTTCGTTTAACCAGTTTACGAATAGGAGCGAGCTGGGCTTCTTCCAGTGTCCTCTCGAACTGCAAGTAGAGATCCATGCGGGCAAGGTTTAAAGAATGCGCAATGATCCATTCTGCATCGAGTCGGGGTTGCGGCACTCCGCATTTTTCAAAAAAACCTGTGGACCGCCGAACCACATCGAGAATAGTGAGCATGGAGCTCAAAAGCTTTGTGAAGCAGAGATTTCCTCAAGCCGCAAACGTCGATCTTCTTCAATCAGGGCATCCAGAACTTCGTTGAGTCCGCCGTCCATGACCTCGGTCAGGTTCCGAGTAGAGTGACCGATACGATGGTCCGTCATTCTACTTTGGGGGAAGTTGTAAGTGCGAATTCGCTCGCTCCTGTCGCCTGTCCCGATTTGCTTCCGCCGATTTGCTGCATATTTCTCTCTCTCTTCTTCCTGCTTTAAGTTCAGGAGGCGCGCACGGAGAACGGTCATGGCCTTGTTTTTGTTTTTGAGCTGCGAGCGCTCGTCTGCGCAGTAAACAGTTAGACCTGTGGGTTTGTGGAGTAGTTGAACGGCCGAATCTGTAGTGTTCACTCCTTGACCGCCAGGCCCACTGGCCCTGCAGACATTGATTTCCAGATCATTCGGGTCGATCTCTATGTCTACTTCTTCTGCTTCTGGTAAAACGGCAACGGTTGCGGTTGAAGTGTGTATGCGACCGTTGGCTTCAGTTGTAGGCACTCTTTGTACTCGATGAACACCGCTTTCAAATTTAAGACGGGCGAAGACATCTTCGCCCTTGACCGAAAAAATGACTTCTTTGTATCCGCCCGTTTCCGAAAGGCTTTCGCTCAGTCGCTCGATTCTCCACTGGCTTTCTTCGGCGTAACGAGAATACATTCGCAGGAGATCTGATGCAAAAAGCGAGGCTTCTTCCCCACCGGTGCCCGCCCGAATCTCGATGATGATATTGCGCTCATCAGCGCCTTCGGCTGGGATCATGGCGAGAAGAAGGCTTTCTTTTGTTTCCTTTAATTTGGCTTCCAGCATCTCGATTTCTTCTGCGGCTATCTCCCCCAATTCTTCGTCGTCAAGCAAAAGGCGATTTTCAGTTAGGGTTTTTTCGGAAGTTTCGATTTCATCGCCCAATCCGAGCAATTGTTCGACCCTGCGGTGCTCGCGAGACAGGGTTGCTGCACGCCTCTGGTCTTTGAAAACATCCGGGACTGCAAGTTCCTTTTCCAATTCCGCGAGGCGTTTGCGGAAGGGATCAAGATCTGGTGTATGGTGCATGTTTAATACGAATTTTCTTTGCTCGAATGAACTTAAGGCGTAAAAGCAATGGTCTATGAATCAAGCCCGAAAGCAAGCTCAAGTGCATGGGCAAAATATTATAGCCTGCGTGTGGGATTTTGACAAGACGCTCATTCCCGGATACATGCAGACTCCTCTTTTCGAGCGTTACGGGATCGATGAAAATCTTTTCTGGAACGAAGTGAATAGTTTGCCGGAAGTGTATGCGAAGCGGGGCTTACGAGTCTCGGCAGACACCATTTATCTCAATCATCTGTTGAGTTACGTCAAAAATGGTCCCCTTCGTGGTCTCACAAACGAAAAACTGGTCGAGCTTGGAGCCGAACTTGAATTTTGTCACGGATTGCCGGAGTTTTTTGGAGAATTGTCAAAAATTCCGTTGTCCGACGAGTTTAGCCAATATGATTTTCGGCTTGAACATTACATAATCAGCACAGGGCTAACGCATGTTGTTAGGGGTAGTAAGATTGCCCCTTTTGTTGAGGATATATTTGCCTGTGAATTTATAGAGTCTCCCCTCCCCCCCTATTTTTCAAAGCAGACCGAGCTTTTTCTTCCGTTGGAGCCCGAAATCACCCAAATCGGTATGGTCGTGGATAACACGATAAAGACCCGCTATATTTTCGAAATCAACAAAGGCTCCAATAAAAACCCTGCGATCGAGGTCAACTCAGCCTTGCCTCACGAAGATCGAAGGGTGCCCATCGACCAAATGATCTATGTTGCAGATGGCCCGAGTGACGTGCCGGTTTTTGCCGTTTTAAAGCAATGGGGAGGAAGAACGTACGCTGTTTATGACCCGGATAACGAGAAAGAATTCAAGCAGACTTGCCGACTTGTCGAGACGGGCCGAGTGCACAACAACGGCCCCGCTGATTATCGTTCGTCTTCGCCAACTTCACAGTGGTTGAAGCATAAGGTCTTAGAGATTTCCCGCGAGATGGTTCTTAAGCGAGAGAACGCGTTGAGATCACGTTCTACAAATCCTCCTCACCACCTTCCTCGAGAAGAAGAAGCCGGTGAATCGATAAATCCTCCTCAGCAAGAGACCCTTTTCGACTAGAGTGATCTTGCGTTAAGGTCGGTGGCATGCGCATTTTCTCTGGCGAACGGCGTGCGACTCTTAGTGTTCGCGAGTTGGCAGATTTCGCCCTAGGACCGCGAAGACGATTTGGCGGACCTTCCGGTACTTGGCGAGCCGAACTTGGTCGGGAATGGCATTCTTCGTTGCGGGCGGAATCAGAATTACTCGGTAACGAAGGGGGTGAGGTTCGCCATGAGGTTTCTGTTCGAGGCATTTTATTACGCGGCGGATGGGCGGTAGAGTTGGAGGGTCGTGTTGACAAGCTGAGCGAGAACAATGGATTGGCCCTGGTGAGTGAGCTTAAGACCACTTTTCTTCCCCTTCCGGCTTCCGAAGAAAGTTTACGGGAAAAGTATCCTCATTATTTTCTACAAGTGGCAGCCTACCTTCTTCTTTTCCGGCTATTGCCTGACTATTCCCAAAAGCGGGTTGTGGGAGAATTGCGGTTCGCCGATGTCTCCGGCGGAGGGTTTATCCAAACATTACCAGTAGAACCTTGCGACGATGTAGCGCTAGAAGAGCAGATTAAGGTGTTGCTTGAATTTCTTGAAGCACGGCGCAGCAGTCGGCAACGCCTTTCTGTCCTTTCATTCAACAAGCCCTTTGAGACTTTGCGTGAAGGGCAAGCCGAAGTCCAGATGGCCTTGGAGCAATCTTTTGCGACCGCCCCCATCACTTTATTCGAAGCACCAACAGGTTTCGGTAAGACGGGCACCGCTCTTTCCTTTGCACTAGAACGATTGCGGGACGGTTTTTGTGACCGAATTCTGTACCTGACCGGAAAAACAACTGGACAAAACGAAGTAGTTAGGACCTTAGGCACAATGATTCCCGACGATTGTGGCTTCCGCTACCTTTGCTTGCGCAATCGCACCGAGCGCAACATTGGCTTCGAGGATCTCGAACATTTGTCCGAACAAGAGTTGGCTCGTCGCTGGAAATCTGCAGCGTTAAATCCCCTCGCCCTCTTTCGAGGGGGCACGATACCGGAGGAAAACTTGATTGAATCGGCAAAACACGCAGGTATCCCTCCTTATGAAATTATTCGAGCCTGTCTTCCTTTCGCCGAACTTTGGTTAGGAGATTTCAACTATGTGTTTCAACCCCGAAGCACTTCGATCTTCAGGTCGGTGGAAGATTTTATTCCTGCGCGTTCACTCCTCGTTGTGGACGAGGCTCACAATTTGCCCGAGCGGGTCGCATCGGGTTTGTCGGCTCGATTTGCTGCCGGGGATGCCGTCCAAGTGATCGAGCACCTACTTTTCGTTCAAGCGCCTAAAGTATTAATCAGGGCATTGGAGGATTGGGTGGAGTTTCTTGATTCTCGGCGACAAAACGAAATCGTTGATGCCGATGATTTCTACAAAGCTACTGAGTTATTAGAAACTGTCGCAGAAACGGTCTGCAAAGGTCCCATTCCCTCCAGTGATCTTCCAAATCAGGTTCTTGACACCCTATGGAAGTTCGGGGATACCGCTCGCTTACTTGCCTTGGACGCTTTGCCAAAGCATCTTTGGGTTCCGGAAGATCGTTCCATGGAAATTACCTGTCTGGACGCAGCTTCCCACATTGGTAATGAGCTGCGCTCTTATGGTTTATGCCTCTTGGAGTCTGCAACCCTATCACCTATGGATCAATTTGCGATCTCTAGCGGGCTTCAGCCGTCTGAGTATCGGACCATTTGTGGTTCGGCGCCTTGGCGGACTTTGGCTTTGAAGGTTGCTATAGATATACGAGGCGACACGAGATTCTCTCGGCGACATCAACATCTCGACGAAATCGCTACAGCTGTTCTGGCCTTGATCAAAGCGACGGAAAAGCCCGCGATTATATATTTTGCTTCGTATAGATACGCGATCGAAGCCAATAACCGTTTAGGAGAAATATCGCCGCAGACCAAAGTCGTTCTTCAGCCCCGTTTTGGCTCCCAGCGAGAGACTAACCAGTTTATCGACACCGCATTTGTCGCTGGCGATGCTCTTTTCCTCGTCCTTGGCAGTGTATTTGCCGAGGGCATAGATTTTCTTGGAGGGAAGGTGGATGCGGCCATGATTGTAGGTCCTGCATTGCCTGAGGTCAACACTCTGCAGAAGGCGAAAATGGATGCTTACTCTGGTATTGATCGTGAAGAAGCCTTCCGCCGAACCTACCTTATCCCGGGAATGCGAAAAGTTAACCAAGCCTTGGGTCGCCTGGTCAGATCTCCCGAGCACCGAGCTCGCGTGATTCTTCATTGTCGTCGTTTTGATCAACCTGCCTTCAGAGCCTTATTGGACCCCGTCTGCCGAGAAGCTCCCGCGATCAGTTGTATCGAGGAAATCGAAGCTTGGCTTGAAGGGGAAGAGAATTCCGTTGCCTAGCGGTTCATGCAAAGACATTTTAGTTTTCTGGATTATGACCACTAAGTTGAAGTTTTCCGCCCCCGAAGTGAGTCAAGCATTGGATCGTCTTGCGGGGGCTATTGTCGAAGCATGCGGCACCACGCAAAATCTTATGTTTGTGGGTGTGGCCGATGGAGGAGTTGGGGTTGCTCATCGTTTGGCCGAAAAGGTTCAAGAAAGCCTTGGTCGAAAAATTCCGCTAGGAATTGTAGATGTTTCTTTCCATCGGGATGACATTGGATCCAATCCCATACCAAAAGCAGTGGTCCCGACGAACCTGCCTCCCGAAGTCGAAGGGAGCTCATGTATTTTGGTCGATGACGTGATCTTTTCGGGTCGCACCATTCGGGCTGCTCTCAACGAGTTATTCGACCAAGGGCGCCCCGCGTGCGTTGAACTTGCAGTACTGGTGGACCGTGGTCACCGATGCCTTCCATTTTCTGCAGACTATGTGGGAATCGAGCTTGAGACTACCCTTGATCAAAATGTCGAAGTTTCGGTAGGCCCCGCTCATACTCCTGACGATCATGTGACGGTCACTCCCTTATGAAGAAGCCGGCAAATTGGAATCGTAAACACCTGATCGGCATAGAAGAACTCGATCGCACCGAAATTGAGACAGTTCTAGACGTGGCTCGTTCTTTTCGCGGAACCCTTGATAGACCGGTCAAGAAACTGCCCTCTTTACGTGGTAAAACTGTGGTTAATCTCTTTATGGAGCCCAGTACCAGAACTCGGCTTGCCTTTGAAGTAGCTGCGAAGCGATTGAGTGCCGATGTTATTTCAGTTGGGGGTAAATCCAGTAGCCTGTCCAAAGGAGAAACCCTTCGAGATACGGCAAGTAACGTACAAGCCCTTGGCGCCGACCTAATAGTGCTTCGACACTCTTCGGCGGGTTCTCCACTATACCTCTCGAGGGTCTTGGACGTTCCCATCATTAATGCCGGCGATGGTGCTCATGAACATCCCAGCCAGGCATTGCTCGACGCTTTTACGCTGAGGGAACGGTTTGGCGATTTGGCGGGCAAAAAGATAACCATTCTAGGAGATGTGCTTTTTAGTAGAGTCGCTCGATCCAATTTGTGGGCATTAAGCAAACTTGGCGCATCGGTGACCTTTGGAGGTCCAGCGACATTGGTGCCGAAGACTTTCTCGGAGTTTGGTGCTGAAGTAACGCACGACCTCAAGAAAGCACTTGCCGATGCAGACGCCGTCATGCTTCTTCGCATCCAGCACGAAAGACAAACTTCCACGCATTTCCCGTCCCTCGGAGAATATACAAGCATGTTTGGGCTTAACGAGGCTCGAGCATCTTGGTTGAAACCCGATGCCATAATCATGCACCCGGGACCCATCAATCGAGGCGTTGAAATAGATTCTTCCCTCGCAGATTCGAAGCGTTCTGTGATTCTCGACCAAGTTACCAACGGAATTGCCGTTCGAATGGCGATACTCTACCTTTGTTCCACCGTAGCCGATCTTCAGCGAAAAGAGGTTCCGTCATGAGCGAGGCTATCTGGATAAAAAACGGGCGAATTATTGATCCTGCCAACGGACGGGATGAAGTCGCCGATCTCTATATCGCCGATGGTCGAATTTGCGAAGCTCCTGCCAGGAAGGAAAGTGAGGTTGCAAATGTAGTTGATGCGTCGGGAAAAATAGTTGCGCCTGGATTTATAGATCTTCGTGCACACCTGCGCGAACTAGGTGGAGGCGGTCGGGAAACTATCGCTTCAGGTACTCGTGCCGCCGCCGCCGGTGGCTTTACCACCGTTGTTTGCATGCCCGATGTTTCCCCAGCGGCGGATAACCCCGGCACAATCCGATATTTACAAGATGCAATTGAGAAAGATGCCTGTATCGATGTTTTGCTTACAGGCAGCATAACCCTAGATCGAAAGGGAGAACAACTTGCGCCCATCGGCTCTCTCAAGCAATCGGGTGTGGTTGCCGTCACTGATTGTCCGGCCAGCACGGGAAATAATGAAATTTTTCGACGAAGCCTAGAATATGCAGCAATGTTTGATCTCCCGATTCTTGACCTCCCTCGAGACCCTTTTCTTGCCTCTAATGCCGTAGTCCACGAAGGAGCTCAGGCACTAAGGCTTGGGTTGCGCGGATGGCCACGAGCTGCGGAGGAACTTTTCGTCTATCGAGCCGTCTCTCTGGCAATGCTCACGAAGGCCCATGTTCATTTGCAGTCCCTTAGCTCGGCAGGTTCCGTGGAGATACTTCAAAGAGCGAAAGAACGCGGTGTACCTGTAACTGCTGATGTCACGCCGCATCATCTTGCTTTAACGGATTCCACTCTAGCAGATTACAATACTAACCTAAAAACCAATCCCCCTTTACGTGAAGAAAGCGACCGCCAAGCTCTTCTCGCCGGGTTACTTGACGGAACGATTGATTGCATCGCAACAGCCCACGAACCTTATCTTGAACATGAGAAAGACATGGAATTCGATCTTGCGCCATTTGGAGTGATTGGTTTGGAAACCGCTCTTTCAGTAAGCCTTGAATCGATAGTGAAAAGCGGAGCGGGCAGCGTGAGCGACATGGTCGCTGCCCTAACTCACCGACCTGCCTCTGTTTTAGGTTTAAATAAGGGTACGTTGTCATCTGGGGCTATTGCCGACATAGTCATTTTTGACCAGCAAAAGGAGTGGATTGTCACTCCCGAAAACTTAGAGAGTCTCTCGTCAAATTCCCCTTGGCTTGGTAAAAATATGACTGGCCGAGTAACTCATGTGATTTCGGCTGGCCAACATATCAGAGATTCTTCCCTTGCTTGAGGGAGATTTGTCTCGGGCATGAAAATGTCTGTATTATTTATTGCAGCCCATGAAGAGTGGGGTCTCGGAGCTCAACTTGTTTTTGGAATTAATGTACTTATGGCCGCGGCAGGTGTTGTGCTGTTGCTACGTAAAAAGACAATCCAGTCTGGTAAGTCATCCTTTAAGGTTAGGTTGTGGGAAGTGGGTCTTTGGGAGGTGATCGTCTTGGTCGGCTGTTTGCTTATCGGTGTTTTCGGCCCTTTGCCCTTGGGCTTTTTACCAGTGCTGGTGATGTTTGCAATCTTCTGGATTTCGAGAAAAGAGAATTATCCAAATTTGGTCGGCATATTCCGAATGGGATGGCTTCAAGTAATGAGCGACGCGTTGATTCGGCTCTTGCGTGCATGGCCCGCCTTACTCGCAATATCCTTTATTTCCTCTCGTGTCTTGTCTGGTTATCCCAAACAAGAATCGGTTCAGAAGCTAGCGGAAATGCAATCGTTAAACGAAGTTCTCAACATTGCTTGTTACGCCTTGGTCGTTGCCCCCGTGCTTGAGGAATTTTTATTTCGCGGAATCTTATTTCGAGCCATGAAACGACCATTTGGAGTTGGCCCCGCACTTGTAATCTCAGGCATACTTTTTGGACTCGTTCACCAGAATGTACTGTCCTTCGTCCCGTTGACTTTTCTCGGAATAATCCTCGCCCTATCCTATGAACGCACGGGCGATCTTAGAACCTGTATCTTAATCCACGCTGGTTTTAACGGCTTCATGGTATTATCTATTCTTGTCGGTCATGGATTTTGACAAGCTCTATTCTTCAGGTGTGCATTGCCCTGAACCCGATGATGTCACTGATTTTGCCAGGCAACTTGCTGTGATCCTTCCCGAAAATCTTACACTTCTGCTGGATGGTTTCATGGGTGCCGGGAAAACTTTTTTTGCATCTGCTCTTGCTCATGCGCTTGGGGTCAAAGAGCAGGTCTCCAGTCCTACCTATGACATCGTAAACGTGTACGCTTCCCCTCGCCGAAACCTTGTACATGTTGATGCATATCGCCTA
>CAWVZQ010000022.1:0-18335 GCA_963934405.1 uncultured Opitutales bacterium
ATGGCAATCACTCTGCTAATCATCTTGTTGACCCGCAAAGAAAAAAACTGCTGAATGGAAAAGTATAGATGCTTTACCCAAGCGGATCGAGTATCAAGGTAAGATAATGAAGCATAGCCTACTTTCCACTCTTTTGTTCTTCTTCGATCCAGCGGCATGTCCGCCTTTGCCTGATTGCCCGAGTCAGTGATAATGAAAAAACCACTCATCCAATGGGAATGGGTCGACCCCGATCCCGCCAAAAAAATCTTTGGATGCACCTTCCTGGTGCTCATGCTCATATCTGCTGCAGTCATCAAGCAAGCAGGTTGGACTAACCCATTTGCCTACGCCCTAACCTGTTTATTGCTGCTTCCAATGATCGCGCAATATTGGGTCTGGCAACGAAAGGGGGGCAAACTCCCGAAATTCACCCTCAACTCGGAAGGCTTTTGCATCGGTAATCATCGGTCGCTTTTTTCCTTGAACGCCGGGGGCAAACGGAAGTGTGGAAAGCCTCACCTTTTCCTCTGGGAAGATATTCAACTTATCGAATTGGACGACAGAAATCCCGATGCGAACGTCTTTAGTTGGACCCTCAAGTCTGGGGTGAAAACGCCTGACGCTCCCAATCACTTTATTTTTGGTCCCGATAGAGACCAGACCTACTTTGATTATGAAGAAGAGAAAGAGGGGTCTTTATATAAAGAGGAAGGCCGTAGCCTTGCCATGCGGGAATGCTATGCGGAAGAGGCGTTGGAGTTAATGGTCATGCTCATGGTCGCCAAAAAAGAGGACGATAGGTGCTCACTGTTGGAAAATTGGAAAACCATGACCACGCTAAATCGCTCCATCGAAGACCTGGATCCAGAGGAAAGGAAGGCTGCAGAGGCCTTGATAAAGGAACGCGACCAATTAATCGAAGACGCTGGTGACCTAGAACTTCATCATGACATGGAGACGGAGACCGTGGACACGGAGGAATTGGGCGACCTGTTTACTAGAGGCATGGAAACCAATCGGGTTCTCCGGGAGCAAAACATCATCCCACCGCGCCCGAAATGTAGTTTAGGCGTACGAATACAACTTATTTTGGGAGCAATCATAACGATAGCAGTAGTCATTGCCTTGATCTTCGGAATGTTTAAACTGTTTTCGTCGGCTTTTTTCACCAATTAGCCTTACCGTACATCTTGAGCTAATCGGGTTAACTTCGCATTCTCAAGAAAATGGCAACTCGGATGGGATGACTTTACTAATCACCGGGGTTCGACAATCTCGGATAGGCCAAAACGTGCCCCTGACACCCCTTCTGCTTGCCAAGACCCAAACGGAAGAGACAGACTCGGTTCATGAGAATCGTTCACCTTCTAGCCCTGTCCCTTGCTTGGGGACTCGCTTGCCATGCCGAATTCCGGGCAGGAACGGTCGCACTTGACGTAAGCCCCAAACAATTCCCCGTGCTGGTCAACGGCGGCATGACCAGTCGAAACGCCACCGGGGTGACCGACCCTCTCTACGCCAAGGCCCTGGTACTGGCGAACGGCAAGACGGAAATTGCAATCGTGGTGGTGGACAGTTGCATGATGCCGCGACCGATGCTGGACGAAGCCAAAAACCTTGCAAGCAAGCGGACCGGAATCTCAAGTGATCGAATTCTGATCTCCGCCACCCATACCCACACGGCGCCCTCTACGCTTCATTGTCTGGGAACCAAGGCTGACCCAAGGTACACACCCTACCTAATGGGCAAAATTGCGGAGGCCATTGCAACCGCCCAACAAAAATTACAACCTGCCCAAGCTGGATGGAATAAGGTGAACGCCGCGGAATTCACTGCCTTGCGCCGTTGGGTACGACGCCCCGACCGCATCGGGATCGATCCATTCGGCAACCCCACCGTACGGGCCAATATGCACGCCGGGCGTAATTGGGACGACGTGACGGGCGAATCCGGCCCTGAGGACCCGAACCTCACACTCATCTCGATTCAAGACCTCAAGGGCAAACCCCTTGCCATCCTGGCAAATTTCTCGATGCACTACTTTGGTGGTGTAAAAGCAGTAAGTGCCGATTACTTTGGAAAATTCGCCACGAATATGCGAAAAATGCTGGGAGCGGACGAAAGCTTCGTTGGTATCATGTCACACGGTTGCAGCGGAGATATTTGGCGTCGCGACTACACGCTCCGCAACTGGATCGTTGATCCGCCCCCTAAGGAGGAGCAAATGCAAATCGACTCCTACTCCAAGGACTTGGCGGAGCGAACCTTGGAAGGCTACAGCAAGATCAAGCACCGTCCGAATCTCGAACTCGCCATGGCCGAGACCCGTATGACCCTCAAGTACCGGACGCCCGACGTCGGGCTCCTCCAATGGGCCGAAGGCATAGTCGAGGAGATGGGAGACCGCAACCCAAAGAACAAAACCGAAGTATACGCCTTCGAGCAAATCGTCCTCCACGAGCGCCAAGAGACCGAAATCGTCCTGCAGGCTCTTCGTATCGGGGACATCGCGATCACCACTACACCCAATGAGACTTACGCCCTTACAGGTCTCAAGCTGAAGGCGAAAAGCCCGTTGCTCAACACCATGGTCATCGAATTGGCCAATGGCGGCGACGGCTACATCCCACCACCCGAACAGCATTTCCTCGGGGGGTACAATACTTGGGCCGCTCGTTCAGCCGGTCTCGAGGTTCTGGCGGAACCCAAAATCGTTGAGTCTTGCCTTCGTCTCCTTGAGAAGGTTGCCGCGAAACCACGTCGCGTCCCACTGGTTTCGCAAGGCTCCTACGCACAGGCCATCATCGACCTCAAACCCGTTCAATGGTGGCGCATGGATGAGTTGCAAGGCCCCCTCGCAATCGACGAGCAAGGCAACCGCGACGGAACCTACGAGGACGGCGTGGTCTTTTACCTGGAGGGCCCTCTCTCCAAAAGCTTCACTCCCGCTCAAGTCAACCGTTCGGCCCACTTCGCAGGTGGTCGCCTCCAGGCTCGTCTCCCGAAACTTGGCAAGGCTTACAGCGTGTCCCTATGGTTCTGGAATGGCATGCCCGACAATTCCCGACCCGTACTCGGCTGGATGTTCAGTCGTGGTCGCGACCATTCACTCGACGCCCCCGGCGACCACCTTGGTCTGGGCGGTAAAGGCAACCTCCTTTTCAACGACGGTGGCAAAACCCACCATGGGAAAACAACTGTGAAGCGCTGGACATGGAGACAAGCAACCCTAGCCCGGAAGGGCGAGGACATCCGAGTCTATCTCGACGGCAAGCTCGAGATCGAGGCAAAAGCAAAAGCCAAACTGTTTGCGGAAGAAGTCTTCATCGGCGGACGCAACGACAACCGGTCCAACTGGGAAGGACGCATAGACGAGGTCGCCCTCTTCGACCGCGCCCTCACCCGGAAAGAAGTTGAGAGCCTGTCGCTTGATTGATAGAAAGAAACCTCTAACCAAGACGCGGAGAACGCAGAGCCTCATTCCCATCAATGAACCCCGCGCACGCTTGTCATTGCGAGCCACGACGCGGCGCGGCAATCCAGTCTGAGACGCAATGCGGATGCCCTACGCGTCCGCTGGATTGCCGCGTCAGGACTTCGTACCTCCTCGCAATGACAAACGCCAAAATATATCCTTCCTCTCTTTTATGAAATCACTTCAAGTAAAGTAATCACATGAGCGACTGGGAACAACGCTACCAAGAGGGCGACGTCCAATGGGACAAGGGAGAGGCCTCCCCCGGCCTAGTCGATTGGCTGGCCGAAAACGACGAAGACTCTACAGGCAAGGTCATCGTCCCCGGGTGCGGGTTCGGGCACGACGCCCGGGCATGGGCCGCAGCCGGCTTCGAAGTGGTGGGCTACGATCTCGCTCCAGCCGCCGTCAAAGGCGCCGAGAAACAAACCCCCGAATCCCTGACCAACGCCTCCTTTCGCCTGGGCGACTTCCTCGAAAACGAACCTTTCGACGCCTTCGACTACGTCTTCGAGCACACTTTCTTCTGCGCCATCGATCCGGCTCGTCGCCCAGATCACGTCGAAGCCTGCCGGAACTGGCTCAAGCCAAGAGGCAAACTCCTAGCCGTCCACTACATGCTGCCCAAGGACGAGGAAGGCCCGCCCTTCGGTACCGACAGGGAGGAAATCATCGAAAGATTCTCAACGGATTTCAAACTCCTCGCCGATTGGACCCCACGCTCCTATCCGCATCGAACGGGCCTCGAGCACATGTTCCTCTGGGAAAAGAAAGACTGAGGCTCCCGCAACTCACTACAAGGCTGTCATTGCGGCCCGGTAGGGCGTGGCAGCGTTGCGGGGGTTGCCCGATTGGTTCCGTCGGATTGCCGCGTCGGATCTTGCCCCCTCCTTGCCATAACGTAAAAGAAAATAGACGAAAACTCTCCAAGGCGAATGCGAGAAAAACTGGTATCGGCGACCTAATTCGCGTAGTTTGGTCTATTAGAAGAGTGATGATGGTGGATAGGCTAAGCAAAAAACTTGGAGCGGTTCTAGGAGTCGCAGCCATTCTGTGGACGGGTTTGACGGCCCATTCGAAGGAGGCAAGCCTTTCGGGGGAGCAGCTTTACCGCAAGCTGTGTATGGACTGCCACGGTGCCTCGGGCGTGGGTGTGAAGGATGAGTACGAGGAGCGATTGGCGGGAGACTGGTCGCTGGAGAAGCTTACCCGTTACGTCGTCAAGAGCATGCCGGACGAAAAGCCGAAACTTTGCATGGGCGAGGATGCGAAGAGGGTGTCGCGTTTCGTTTTCGACACTTTTTACGGTCCCGAAGCACAGGCCCGGAACCAGCCGTCAAGCATCTCTCTGGCCCGACTGACCAATCGCCAATATCGAGAATCCATAGCCGATCTGTTCGCCGGAAAGCAGGCAAGCCACCCAAACGGCGAACAGGGGTTGAAAGCCTCTTACTTCAACTCCAAGGGGATGAACAAGAAGGACGCCTTAAAGAAAACTCGGGTGGATCCTCGGATAGATTTTGATTTCGGCGGAGCATCCCCCATCGAAGGCTTAAAGGCGGAACAGTTTTCCATAGCTTGGGAGGGTTCTATTAGGACAAGGGAAACGGGATACTATGAATTTCGAGTTTCCACCCCGAATGGTGTCAGGCTCTACCTCAACGACAACCTGAAGGAGGGCGACAAGAACTATCGGGACGACGGGAGCAAGGATAGCCAGCACGCGTTGATCGATGCATGGGTGAGCTCGGGCAACAAGACGAGAACCGAGACGGCCCGGATATTTCTGCTGGGCGGCCGCGACTATCCGATCAGGCTCGATTACTTCAAGTACAAGGAAAAGACTGGGGCCATCCGACTGGAATGGTTGCCCCCGCACGAGTCTTGGACGATACCCGCGGGAAAAGACTTCTCGACAAGCATGCCGCGCAGGTTGGTGGTAGTCCATACTCCATTCCCCGCGGATGATCGAAGTATGGGTTACGAGCGTGGATCGGGGGTGTCCGAGGAATGGCTGGACGCGATTACTCGAGCCGCGATCGAAGTCGCGGGACAGGTGGACAAAAACCTCGGAATCCTGAGTGGCGTAAGAAGCAAAGACGACCCGAAGAAGATGGCACGCCTGAAGGAATTTGCCGCCGAACTGATGGCAAGAGCTTACCGACGCCCGCTGAACAAGGAGGAGCGCACGCGTATGGATGCCTTGTTCGCCGAGGCGGAATCTCCGGAAATGGCGATCAAGCGGATCGTGTTGCTGACGCTTAAGTCGCCACATTTCCTGTACCCGAATCTACCAAGGGACGAGACGAATACAGCCTACGAAATCGGCGCCCGGGTCGCCTTGGCCTTGTGGGATTCCATCCCCGACGAAGCACTGTCAAAGGCTGCGCGAGCGGGACTACTGAGCGAACGGAAGCAAGTGGAGGCCCATGCCCGCCGTATGCTCTCGGATCCGAGGACAAGGTCAAAGATGCAAGGCTTCTTCCATCATTGGCTGGACATGAACGCCGAACGCGACTTGCGGAAGGACCCGAAATCCTATCCCGACTTCGACGAAGGAAAGATCGCCGAACTGCGACGTTCCCTCAATATCTTCACCGACGAGTTGGTCTGGAGCAAAGCGTCGGACTATCGACAATTGCTCCTTGCTCGCCACCTTCCCATGAACGGTCGTCTCGCAAAATTGTTCGGCAAGCAGGCGAAAGGGGAAGACTTCGAAAAGCTGGAGTTCGATCCTCAAAGAAGAGCCGGGCTGATCACCCATCCCTACCTGTTGTCCGCCTTCGCCTACCCGAACAATAGTTCTCCCATCCATCGTGGAGTATTTTTAACGCGGCAAATGCTTGGCCGCTCCCTCAAGCAGCCGCCCAAAGCCGTATCTTTCAAGGACGAGGAGCTTGATCCGGGCCTCACCATGCGGGAAAAAGTGACCTTGGTGACTAAGGGCGAGTCGTGCATGGGATGCCATGGAACAATCAATAACCTCGGCTTCAGCTTGGAGAACTACGATGCCCTCGGACGATGGAGAGGTAAGGAGAACGCAAAGACCGTCGACGCTTCAACCGACTACGAGACCAGAGATGGCAAAATCATTCATCTTACGGGAGCGCGCAGCTTGGCCGAGTTCGCCGCAAGCAACCCGAACGCCCAAAAGGCCTTCATCGGGCATCTGTTCCAATACCTGATCAAGCAACCGATGAATGCCTACGGGAAGAACACCCTAGCAAATCTTCATCGCCATTTTGTGAAATCCGGGTTCAATATGAAAAGCTTGATCATCGAGATCGTTTGCGTGAGCTCGATGAAGGGTATAGAAAAAAATCAATCATGAGCATCCATAATCGCAGACGTTTCCTATGTGACCTTGGGCTGTCGGCCACGGTCCTTCCTTTTCTCTCGGGCTTACCGGGATTGCAGGCCAAGGAAGTCGGAAAGGCCAAGCAACGGCTCGTGGTCATGTTTTCCCCCAACGGAACCTTGCCCAAACATTTTTGGCCCGACCGTAAGGAAGGTGAATTCAACCTGAAGCCAATTATGGAACCGCTGACTCCTTTCAAGGATCATATCCTTACGCTCAAAGGGGTGCACAACCGAGTGCGCGGCGACGGAGACAACCACATGCGGGGAATCAGTTGCCTGCTCACGGCAAAGGAATTGCACCGCGGGAACATCCAAGGCGGCTCTCACACACCCGCAGGTTGGGCAAGCGGCATTTCGATCGATCAGGAGATAAAAAATTATCTCCAAAGCCAAGACGAGACCCGCACCCGTTTCGGTTCCCTGGAGTTCGGTGTGGCGGTACCGAATCGGGCGGACCCTTGGACTCGCATGTCCTACGCAGGATCGAACAAGCCGGTCGCCCCCATCGACGATCCCCATCAAATACTTCAGAAAATGTACGGGCAAATGAAGGACAAAGAAAGCCTAGTCAGCATACTGGACGACGTCTCAGAGGATTTGAAACGAGCGGCGGGTAAATTGGGCAAGGAAGACCGATCCCTGCTCGAGGAACACATGGCTCTTGTTCGACAGGTGGAACAGAACTTGAAGAGAGTTGCACAGGAGTCCGACCACCAACATCCGGAACCGGAGCTCGACCCCGAGGTTGAGCTGGTCAACGACAACACCCCGCAGATCAGCCGGATGCAGATCGATTTGCTGGTTAACGGCTTTGCCAACGACATGATGCGGGTATCGACCCTGCAGTTCATGCGTTCGGTGGGCCAAGCTCGCATGAGATGGCTCGGAATCGAGGATGGCCACCATAGTCTTTCCCACAAACCCGACGGAGAAGCCCCGGCCCAGGAAAAGCTGCTCAAGATCAACAAATGGTTCGCGGGTGAACTGGCCTACTTGTGCAAGCGACTGAAGGAGACGCCGGAACCGGGAGGCGACGGCAACATGCTGGACCACACCACGATCGTCTGGCTCAACGAATTGGGCAAGGGCAACAGCCACACCCTAGACAACATACCTTTTACACTAATCGGAGGTGGCCTCGGTTTCAAGACGGGACGCGCTTTAGAACTATCCAACGTACCGCACAATCGCCTCATGCTCTCTCTTGCCAAGGGTTTTGGGCATCACCTGAAGACCTTTGGAAACGCCAAGCTAAGCGTCGACGGCCCGTTGGACTTGGGCTAACTTCAGATGCTTCGTGAGCGGCGGGGCGACAAAGCAATAATGCCGCACGGGGAGTAGTCGATTATTCCTGCAGAAAGAGAAAGACTCCTTTGCGGTTGGATACCACGACGTCGATCTTCTCGTCGCCGTTGAA
This sequence comes from uncultured Opitutales bacterium, assembly GCA_963934405.1. Lineage (GTDB taxonomy): Bacteria > Verrucomicrobiota > Verrucomicrobiia > Opitutales > Seribacteraceae. The sequence continues at coordinate 8,236 of CAWVZQ010000022.1, forward strand.
ATCCTCGGTCAGGAACTGAGCCCCTACCCCCGACTGGTCGTCTATCTTGTGGGGAACGAACTCGGGTGCCTTGCCCTTGGTCATCTTGAGGTCGAACCAGTAGAGTTCGCTTGCCTGCCCGGCCAAGGAGGGTCGATAACCGTGGGCAAAGAAACGGCGCCCCGTGACCAAGTCCTTGCGACCGTCGCCGTTGACGTCGACGTAGTTGGCCGAGTGAGTCTCGCGAATCAGACCCTTGTGAAAAGGATTGGTCTCAAAACTTCCGTCTTCCTTTTGCTTGCACCAGTAAATGCCCGTGCCGTGAGCCGAGGTGCAGAGAACGTCGTTAAGCCCGTCGCCATCGGCATCGAGGTGATACATGTCGGCGACGCCATCCTTCACGATCTGCTTGGCATGATAGGTCCACTTGCCACCCTTCTCGGACTTCTTTTTCGGCTGAGCCCACCAGCCGCCTCCCCAAGTGACGTCGAGCAAACCATCGCCGTTAACGTCCGAAGCACCGAGACCGTGAGCAAACTTGTGGGCGGGCTTGGGTTCGTCACCGATAAGATTGTGCGGCCATAGCTCGTTGACCTTGGAAACCTCGGGAACGGGCACCCATGCAATTTTGCCTTCCACACCCATAAGGAAAACCTTTTTGCCATCACCGAATAAATCCAAGTAGAGGCGCGTCTCGTTACCCGTGCCCTTGAATGCCTCGTGTTCCTGCCAATGGCCTTCTCCCTCGTTTTTCGGGTTTTCATACCACTTGGCGGATTTCCCGTGAAAAGGAATGACCATGACATCGACCCAGCCGTCACGGTTGTAATCATCCGAATATACGGCAAAGGCCTCGGTGTAACCTCCCCTAGTCTCCTTTCGCGGATTACGAATCTCATGGCGCGTCCAATCGGGGGCGGCGTACCAGTAGTCACCGACGACCACGTCGTTTTTGCCATCCTTGTTAAAGTCACCTATGCCAACTCCCTCGGAACGGAACATGTCGTCCAGAGTGATTTTCTTGAACTTCGGTTCGGCAGAGACAGCAATCAGGCCAGTGCATAGAACGAGGAAAAACAGAGATGATTTTTTCATGGGAGGGATGAGGTTGAAGGATTTCAGATAAAACGAAAACAAAGTGCCGAAGGATCGACTCAGTCGAGCCAAATCCATCCTCCAAAGAAATTCAGTTCTCGAAAGGACCGAATATTCTTCCCTTCGGAATCGTTTTGGTTGAAAGAAAAAAAATGGCAGGCGGGATAGAATGGCTCGACGAACAAGGCTTCTTGAAGAAGTATGGGGGGTTCGCTAACCCTCGTTCCGCTTGACGTTCTCTGGCTTAAGAAACGATATCAAAAGTCTAACTCCAAAATCTCCACCATAATTTCCATGAACATTGCCCATTCTTCACTCATTACAGCTTTATCTCTGACAATGATTATGGCTACCGTGTCCGTAGCCAAGCAAAGCGAGGAAAGCTTCCAGCCGGAAAACGGCTCGCAAGGCTACCGTTACTTGCTTCACCTCCCTAAGGGATCGGAAAAGAAGGCAACGAAAGAGAAGTGGCCCCTCCTTGTTTTCCTTCATGGCCGTGGTGAGCGTGGAAACAACCTGCGCCTAGTGAAAAAGCATGGTCCCGCCAAACTGGCTGAGGTTCGCGAAATGAAGTTCATCGTGGTATCCCCTCAATGTCCGACCACCGACTTGTGGTGGAAACCGAAAATAGTAGCCGGACTGGTCGACTCCGTAATCAAGAAGTACGCCGTGGACGAAGACCGCGTCTACCTTACGGGGCTGAGCCAAGGCGGGTTCGGAACTTGGGCGACGGCAGCCGAACATCCGAAGAAATTTGCCGCGGTGGCTCCTATCTGCGGAGGAGGGAAGGTAAGCTGGGCCCACAACTACGGCAAATTGCCAATCTGGAATTTTCATGGAACGAGAGACAAGGCCGTCCCCGTCGTGCTTAGTCACAAGATGGTCAAGGCGGTGAAGGCGGCGGGAGGCGACGTGACCTTTACGGAATATCCCGACAAGGGCCACGACTGCTGGACGGTGACCTACGACAATCCGAAACTTTACGAATGGCTGCTTAGCCACACTAGGAAGCATTGACGGACAACTCCTCCATTCAAGCCGTTCTCGATCGATTACAAGCAACGGCGCCCAAGAACTTCCTTTCCGCCAAGGCTGAGCACCAGTCTTTTGTCGAGCAAACGGCCGCGGCCTTTTCGGAAGAACCTGAGAAGATCGAGAACGCTCTTCTCGGCGAACGAGAGAGGTATCCGCTAGCCCTGCACGTTGCGGCGAAGCTGGCCAAGGCCAGAGAGGTCGTAACGAAACTTCGGCACCCCGTGAAACTGAGCGTAGTGTTCGCGGTGTACAAGGAGCATCATCGAATCCTAAGACCCGAGCAGCATGACTCGGGAGAGGACTTCCTTCGCCGCAAAGTGGCGCAATTGGATTGGCTGGCCTCCTCCTCTCCGAAATTCTCCTGGGAACTAGTTGCCGTAGACGACGGTTGCCCGGAAGGCAGCGGGCATCTGATCGAACAATTAGCCAAGGACGAAGGTTTCGAAAACGTCCGCGTGCTTTTTCTCGAACATGCGATTAAGGAAAAACTTCCAATCGCAGGATCGTTGCGTTCCACCGATGAGAGCCGCAAGGGTGGGTCCATCGTCTACGGGATGTGGGAAACCAGTCAAAGAGTAGAAGCAGACAAGGAGCATGTCGTAGCCTTCACCGATGCCGACCTGTCGACGCACCTCGGGCAAGCGGGACTGTTACTGGACCCGCTACTGAACGGCGGCAAGGAAGTTGCCCTAGGGTCTCGACGAGAGACCGCTTCCATAGTGGTCAAGAAAGGCACTCGAAACGTAAGGGGAAAGCTCTTCATCTATCTATGGAAAAGGATGCTTTCTCCTGCTTTGATCGAAATCACGGACACGCAATGCGGGTTCAAGGCGTTTCGAGCGGAAACGGCTCGGGAGATTCTCCGCGATCTACTCGAACACGGTTTCGCCTTCGACATCGAATTATTGCTGAAAGCCGAGCAAAGAAGCGCCAACTGCTTGGCAAGGGTTCCCATCGCATGGATAGACAGCGAGGCCGAATCCACCACCACGGCCCTGAACCCTTATCTAACGATGCTCAAAAGCATTGCGGGCATGAGTCGAAAGTACCTGCCTTCCCATCCTGAAGCGGAGCCCTTCGTCAACTTCATAGAGTCGCTCGACGAAAACCAGTGGAGCCTTCTGGTGGAGAACGTACCGGAAGCGATCGCTTCGGCCGATCCACTTGGCTTCGGTCGCTTCGACGAGGTAACTCCGGACGATCTACAGCTCATCTTAAACAACACCTGAATTGGCTTCGGCAGATTATTTCTAAAGAACACTCAGGATCATCTTTAATCCAGTACTTATCCTTATGAATCATCGCTTGATAAACATTCTCTCGTCAATCATTCTCATCGTCTCGCCCACACTTGCGGACGAGACCCATGTCGTCGACCATCCTGCCATGGTCAAGGGATTGGACACGGCCAACCGCGAAGGATACGATCGAGGAAAAGCTCTCTACCAAATCGTTTGCACAAATTGTCATGGAACCCCAAGCAAGGCGGGGACCTTGCCCACGGCCCTCCGTTTCTGGGAGGCGCCAATGAAAAATGGTTCGGATCCCCGGGCGATGTACCACACTTTGACCAAGGGGTTCAACCAAATGGTCCCGCAAAACTGGATGACGCCCGAGCAAAAGTACCAAGTCATTCATTACATAAGAGAGGAGTTTCTCAAGGATGCAAACCCGACCCAGTACAAAAAAGTGGACGAGGCCTATTTAGCTGGGATCGAGAAGGAAACCGTAGCGGGCCCGGCACCACAATCTCGGGCCCTCAACAAGCCATACCTCAAAATGGACTTTGGGCAGAACATGAACTACACCTTCGAAGTCGGTCCCGACAACATTGCCTACAAAGCCATTGCAGTTCGCCTCGACAAAGGCGGTGACGGAATAACCAAGGGCAAGGCGTGGCTAGCCTATGACCACGACCTAATGCGCGTCGCAGCCATTTGGACGGGCGACAAGTTTTGCGACTGGCGAAGCATCGGAATGGACGGCAGTCACGGCACGCACCCAAAAATCGTCGGGGACAAATTCCTCGTACACCCAAAGGCCCCGGGTTGGGCAAAGCCCGGAACCGAAGATTTTGCCGACCCACGTTTCCTAGGCCGAGACAACAAACCCTATGGCCCTCTGCCCCGCGATTGGACCCACTTCAAGGGGCTTTATCATCACGGTGAGAACGTCGTATTGAAATACACGGTTGGCAACCGCGAGGTTTTGGAAATGGCTGACCTTGCCTCCGAAGCGCCCTTCGTCGTGGCCAGAAACCTTAGGATCGGTTCGGGCAAGCAATCCATGCTGCTGAGTCTGGGGAAAGGTGCGGATGACGGCGAAGTCATAAAGGGAAAGGCAAAGCAACCCATTGCCTTCGTCCCCTTAGCCGGCGGTCTCTCAAGCACACCTCAGCCCGACCCGAATGGTCAAATGACTTTGGGCGGTACGGACTTTTCGGTTGCAGCTTGGATACGCACGAAGAAAGGGGGAGCCATCTTTTGCAAGTCCGCCCCTACGGGTCCTTGGAGCAAGAACGCCAAAGTGCTGTTCGTGCGAAACGGTCGACTCACCTACGACGTGGGTTGGGTCGGCGACATTGTCTCACGAACACCTGTCACTGACGGCAAGTGGCGACACATCGCGATGACGCACAAGAGTGACGGGAGAGTTCGCCTCTACGTCGACGGCAAGGAAGATCGTTCCGGTTCTCTGCCTGCTCCCGACGAATCAGGGCACGTCGTACGTTTGGGTTACTGCGCGACGGACTTCTGTCCGCCCTACAAAGGGGACCTAGATGAAACTCTCGTCTATGCCCGCATCCTTGAATCCAAGGAAATCGAAACCCTCGTAGCCGGCAAGCAAGTGCCGGGAACACTTGCTCGATGGAGTTTCGACAAGCAAGGCAAAGAGATCGCGAATGAGGTAGGCCCCGATTATCACGGCGCTCTTCGCGGCAACCTAAAACAAATCACCGGAAAAATTGGGAAGGCGCTGAGCTTCACCGGTTCTTCCAGGATCGAAATCGCCGGAAAGTCCAAGAAGGGTGAAGCCAAGCCCAAGGCACCCAAACCCGCCACCAAGGAATTCGATGGTCCGGTGTTGGCCGCATCCGTGGTCGGCGACGTCGAAGGAATCGCTTGGAGTTCAGAAAACGGGCACCTGCTGCTCCGCATCCCTGCCTCAAAAGAAGAACGAAACATAAAGGTTCTCCACTGGCGGGGAGAGGCTTCCGAGTTGGTCGCTTTGGGGAAAATCATTGATTCGACGACAGCTGGTGATCTCACATCCTTGACCAAGGGCACAGCTCCGCGGTGGGCACATGACGTGGAAGTTGACGCGAAAGTCTCCGAATCCGAAAAACCGTACGTGGTCGATGAAATCGTCATTCCCCCCGTCACGCCATGGAACTCGTGGATGCGCCTCTCCGGGTTCGATTTCTTTAAGGACGGAAAGCGAGCCGCCGTATCCACTTGGCACGGCGACGTCTGGATCGTGTCAGGAATCGGCGATGAACTCGGCAAAGGAAAATTGAAGTGGCGTCGGATCGCATCCGGACTTTTTCAACCGCTCGGAGTACGGGTCATCGACGAGGTCGTGCACCTCGCCTGCCGCGACCAGCTCGTAGTCCTTCGCGACCTCAACGGCGACGGAGAGACCGACTACTACGAATCCCTGAACAACGACCACCAAGTCACCGAGCACTTTCACGAATTCGCCATGGGCTTGCAAACCGACGAAGACGGCAACTTCTACTACGCCAAGTCCGCCCGCCACGCAAGAACCGCCTTGGTCCCTCACCACGGCACACTCATCAAGGTGACCAAGTCCGGCGAAAAAACCGAAATCATCGCCAATGGCTTCCGGGCCGCCAATGGGGTCTGCCTAAATCCAGACGGATCTTTCTTCGTCACCGACCAGGAAGGTCATTGGACACCCAAGAACCGCGTCAACTGGGTAACCAAGGGTGGTTTTTATGGCAACATGATGGGCTACACCGACGTAAAGGACACCAGTGATTCCGCGATGAACCAACCCTTGGCATGGCTTACCAACTCCTTCAACCGCTCGCCGGGGGAACTGGTCTGGACCAAGAGCAAAAAGTGGGGACCGCTTGAAGGCGCCTTGCTCGATATCTCCTACGGAATGGGCCGCGTGTTCGTGGTGCTTAACGAAAAGGTAAACGGGCAGCTTCAAGGCGGCGAATACGCCCTTCCCATTCCCGACTTCCCAACCGGCGTAATGCGCGGACGTTTTCATCCCGACGACGGGCAACTTTATGTCTGCGGCATGTTCGCTTGGGCAGGCAACAAGCGCGGTGACGGTGGCTTCTATAGGATCCGCTACACAGGAGCACCTACTTGTCTCCCCACAACTTTGGAGGCGTCCAAGGAAACTCTCAGAATGAAGTTCAGCGAAAAGCTCGACAAAGTAACCGCCACAAGTCCATCCAGTTACAAACTGAAGACTTGGAGCATAAAACGAACCGGAGGATACGGTTCACGCCATTACGACGAAAAGCCGCTCAAAGTGGAAAGCGCGAAACTTCTTGCGGATGGCCAAACCGTGGAACTCAACGTTCCGGACATCAAGCCCACTTGGTGTATGGAAATCAGTTACAACCTCAAGACAGGAAAAGGCGAGGCCATCTCAAACCGCATCCACAACACCATCCACAATCTTTCTGGAAATTAAGAAAGCTCAAAAAAAAGCTCATGGGGTGGGAATCAAGAATACTCCTGTCACGAGAGAACCGAAAAACAAAGCTTCTTATATTCCCTCAGTGGTTTGACATTTTTGTGAAAAGGCACAAGATTTAAGTTATGAAATTAATTCCACCAAGTGTTGTGTTTGGCATTCTACTCGCGTCCTTTAGTCAAGTCCTTGCAAACGATGACAAGGATAAGAAGGAAGCTACGCCCGAAGCAAGATTGCAGGCGGCAGAAGTTGAATTAACCAAGCATTCCCAAATAGCTCTCATCTACGTCAAAGGTCTCGTATGCCCATCGTGTGGAATAGGTGTGAGTAAAAACTTGAGTCGAATGCCAGGGGTGGACAAAGAGAGATTCAAAAGGGGCATAGAAATGGATACCAAGACTCAATTGGTTAAAATAGCTTTATCCGATCAATCCAAATTGGACAAAAAAGAGATTCTTGAAAGGGTCGACGATGCTGGTTTCAATGCTATCGAAGAATATAAGTTGCACGACGACCACATAGACGCTCACAAGTTCGAACCCGGCGCATCCTCAGTAATAGTCCATCACACTAAAAAGTAACTATTCCCTAGAGCTGTTAGGTAGTATGCGCTTCACCTCAGGATTGTGGTTATTGCTATCTTTTGCAGTCAGCCAACATTTAAAGGCCGACGAACCGATTATGAATATGATGCCTCGTTGGTCGGGAGGTTGGGGCTATCAGTTTTTTTACGAACATCGCAGAGAAAACGACCTACTCCAAGGTAGTTCTGCCCTACACAGTGGTTTTTCTGAAGAAGTAAACATCCTTCATTTGGAGGGAGTTTACACTTGGAAGAAATCCGTTAGGCTGACCGCCAAACTACCCTATGTAATACATGCGGAACGGGAGGTGCCCGATGCAACGGGCAACAAGCTAGTACAGAATGACGAAGGCATTGGAGACCTGACTTTGGCCCTACCCCTAAAGAAATACTTCAACCTTGATGGACGAAGTGGTTCTTGGAGTTTCAAACCCATGATGATCATTCCACTTTCGGGCAGTGATGACTATGAAGTCTACTTCAATGAGTGGGCTAACGGGCTCGGACTCGGCTACGAATTCGAGACATCAAGTTTCTATTTCGGCATGGGCATTAACGGCTGGGTCTTTTACGGTGACATGCCCTTTTATTCACATTCTCATATCGATCTCGGTTACAACTTCGAAACAGAGCAATCAAATGGTTCCATATTCTGGGAAACCGAATTTCACTTTGAAGACGACGAGTCGAGAACCCTATCCGCGGGGCCAGCCTTATACTTCAACCACAACGACACCATTCACTCTCGTATCGAGTGGAAATATGATTTCGCGGACCATCAAGGAATCCTAGACCACGGCAACGGACACGCCATCAAGCTCGGCATGGCTTGGGTGTTCTGACTCGGCGGAAAAACAAATTCCGACGAGAAACAAAAGGTCACTCCTCCGGTGCGTCCTTGCCCGGCCAAGCATCCCACCATGCAGTGAATAGATCGAGTTGCTCCTTGGCGTAGCCCAGTTGACTGGGACTTAGGACATCCGTCTCGTTGAAGTGAAGTTCGTAGGCAGAGTCCCCCTTCAGAGTGAGGAGGTACTTGTAATAGAGCACCAGATCGGGTCCCTCGTCGAAGGTGGACAACACGGTCAACGCCTGCTCCAGTTCCTTGGCGAAGAAACGAGCCTCGAAGTCACCCGATGCAGCCTCCCTGCATAGTCTGAAGTAGTGAAGGACTTCGGCAGGCAAAACGTTCCCTATGCCCGTAATGGCTCCAACGGCTCCACAATTTACCACTCCATGAAAGACTTGAGTGTCCACACCGGCCAACAAAGCCAAGGAATCGTCTTCGCTGGTAATGTGCTCGGCCGCGTAGGTCAAAGAATCAGCGCCGCCGAATTCCTTGAAACCAATTAGGTGGGGAAATTCCGACCGAAGGTTAAAGAAGAGGTCCGCCTTGGTCTCGAAACCGTAATATGGACTGTTGTAAATGATGGAGGGAAGCCCATTTCCCGCAGCAAGGATACCGGCAAAGTGATTACGTTGGGCAGCAGATGAAGTGCCACGGGAAAGTACCCGAGGAATCACCATTAGGCCAGAGGCCCCAACCTTCTTGGCATGGGCAGCGTGGTCGGCAGCGAGCTTTGGGTTTTGGGCACCCGTACCCACAACGAGGGGCACGCCCGCATCCACAAGTTTGGAAACTCCCTCTTGCCTCTGGGCGTCAGTAAGCAGAGGCCAATCACCCATGGAGCCACAGTAGACAACCGCCGACATGCCGAGCTCGATCATTTCAAGCCCTTTGACGACCAAGGCATCGAAATCCGGTTCACGGTCTTCGTTACATGGTGTCATGAGAGCTGGAATAACGCCTCTGTAAATATCTAAGTTCATGGAATGTAAAGTTGTTGAAGATTGAAAAACCATGGAATCCAGGTCAATTCCAAGTACAGATAGTCAATATTTGTTCCATGGAATAAAATCGAGCTTAAATCAGACGTTTTGGCCGTGCTTAAGCAAACTTGTTCGCTTAGTAGAAATCCGACATGAACGAACTGCCGATTCCTTCCACTGATCCCACATCCATCTTTGAACATTTCAGGGGTGTCCATGGGACGGAATTGCTCGTCGCTGCAACCTGTCACTTTGGTCTATTCGACAAGTTGAGCGAAGGCCCGCTTGCCAGAGGTCAATTAAAGGAAGCCCTTGAGTTGAAAGAACGCCCATTCATCGTATTGACCACCGCGTTGCAAGCTATGGGCTTGCTGCATAAAGATCGAAGCGAACGCTTCCTCGCCACCCCCCTCGCCCTCGAACACCTTCCGAGCAACTCTGACTTTGCCATAAACAATTACATCGGCCTCGCCGCCGACTCCCCAAACGTTCTAGCCATGGTCGAGCGCCTGCGAACGAACAAGCCGATCGGTTCCGAAACCGAAGAAGGCGCTGCCTTTATCTTCAAGGAAGGCAAAGAATCAAAAATGGAGGGAACCGAGGAGGCTCGACGACTCACCCTTTCACTTGCGGGTCGAGCCAACAATGTGGCACCACATCTCGCGGCCAATTATCCCCTGCCAAACGCAAAGTGTCTCCTCGATGTTGCAGGTGGTTCAGGCATCTACTCCATCGCCTACCTGAGGACTAACCCCAACCTTAGAGCCATCGTTTTCGATCGTCCGGAAGTGCTGAAGGTCGCCGAAGAATTCGCCAAGGAACATCAAGTCACCGACAGACTCAAGTTAATGGAAGGAGACATGTTCGCCGACCCTCTTCCGAGTTGCGACGTGGCTCT
>CAWVZQ010000023.1:0-17983 GCA_963934405.1 uncultured Opitutales bacterium
TCTAAAATCCTTCGGGTATCATATTCTCTTGATGACGACAGAGATTCGCATAAGCGCCTCCTTTTGCCAACAACTCGGAATGCGAGCCTTTTTCAATGATTGTTCCATGATCGAGAAACACAATCTGATCGGCATCGCGGACGGTGGAAAGGCGATGAGCGATCACCAATGTGGTCCTTCCCTTAACTAGATTGGAGAGTCCTTCCTGGATCTCTCTTTCAGTCACAACGTCCACGCTGGAGGTCGCCTCGTCAAGAATGACTACGGGCGGATTCTTCAGGAGTACGCGAGCGATCGTTAAACGCTGCTTTTCGCCCATGCTTAGGCGTATCCCGCGTTCGCCGATCATTGTATCGAGCTTTTCGGGGAGACTGTTCACGAAATTGAGGGCACAAGCCGCCGACAGGGCTTTTGTAAGATCTTCCTCGGATGCATTTGGTCGAGCCAGTAATAGGTTTTCGCGAACGGAAGCATCGAAAAGGAAGGGGTCTTGGGAAACGATACCTATATTCCCACGCAAATCTTCAAGGGCAAAGTCCTGCAAATTGACGCCACCTACGCTAACGAAACCTTCGTCAACTTCGTAATATCGTAAAGCAAGGTTCGCAAGAGTGCTCTTTCCGCCGCCGGTAGGACCCACGAGGGCAGTCACGCCACCAGCAGGAACTTCTAAATTCAGCCTTTCGACCAGAGTTCCCCTTTCGGGATAAGAAAATCGGACATTGTTAAAGAGGATCTCAACCGAACCCCGGGGAAAGGGCTTGGGCTCCTTGGGGTCGCGAATTGCAATCGGATGATCCAAGACTTCAAAAACGCGCTCCCCGGACGCCTTGCCTGCCGCGATTAAATTATTGATTCCGACAAGCTGTCTAACGGGTTCGTAGAACATGTTTGCATACAGCAAAAACGCAAAAAATTCGCCCTTGGTAAAACTAGGATCAGTCTGAAGAAGATAGGCTCCCATGCCGACCACCGCGACGATGCCGAGGGAGGAGGTGAAGTTCGCGGCGGGACCCTGTATCGACCAGCGAAACATGGCTCGAAGATTTCGTCGTTCCAATTCTTTGCTAATCTCGAGGAAGCGGGCTTGCTCGCGTTGTCGCAAGGCGAATCCGTGAATAAGGCGATTGCCTTGGATGTCCTCCACCAACAGGGAATTCAATTCCCCGGATGTTTCGCGAACCGCCTTCCAGTTTCGGCGAGAAACCTTTGCGTACTTCCAAGCCATCACGAACAGCACGGGCAATGGGAGAAAAACAAAGGCCGCCAAAGTGGGCTCATGGACAAACATTACCGCGCCCACTCCCACAATAGTCAGAATGGCAACTGAACCTTGCTCTGTACCGTCAAGAATAGCTCTTTCCACGTTTTGCACGTCCTCGACCACTCGGGAAGCAATGTCTCCACTCTTTCGGCGGTCATAAAAAGCAATGGGAAGTTCCAGAAGTTTGTCGTGTAAATCCCGACGCAAATCGAGAATGACTTTCTGCTCCAATGTATTGTTGATGCGAATGCGAATACAATTAAAGATTTCGCGGACGAAATAGAGCCCAGCAATGACTCCCGTGCCTTGGAGCAGCAATTTGACTTCATGCACACCGTGTTCAAACATTTGGTCAAGTACCTGCTGAATCACCCATGGCACCGCTACGGCAAGAGCCGTCATGGCACCTGCCATGAGAAGTGTGGAGACGAAAAGACCCTTGTAGCGGAACAGATACCTCGTTACTCGACTAATTATGTTCATCGCTTTGGCGTTGCCCGGACAATGTAGTTGGAGATATGCATCGAACTTTAAAAGCGATTGTTGAAAGGCGTGGCAAACATGGAAGAACATCAATATGAACAAGGTCCGACTGGGGCAATCCTTCGGGATCTGCCCTCGCCATACGAAGCACATCCATGTGGACTGCTGCATCTACCGCGCTTTCTTGCGAAAATTCGCAAGCATCTGGCGGGAGAATTACCTAAAAGTTACCAGCGGAACTTCACTAAGGGATTCGATGGTTTTCTATGCCTGCACTTGGGCATAGAACCGCAGGAAGTGATCGATATCGTGAGAGATGGTATCAACGACAAAGACATTTGCGATCGACTCGAAGCCTTGCTGCCGCATGAACTCCAAACTCACAAGTGGAACCGCAAGGTTGTGCAGATGGGCATGAGCTCCATGGCAAAAGAGAAGCTGGAAGAGGTTAAGGTCGACATGGGAGCGGCAGACCGCGATGACCTGGTCTCTTTCGCTGATGTGATCGAATACGACGAAGGCAGGATAGACTAGCCGCTAGTAAGATCTAAAGTTTCCGAGCCGTGATGATGGTGACGTCGTCACGATCATTGGACTGGTCCGCAAATTTCTCCAACTCACCAAGCAGCTCCTCGTTGAACGAATTGGCAGTTCCTCCTCCGAACTTCTCAAGTTTCGCAATGAGGCGGGCAAGAGAGTATTCCTCATTATGTTGGTTGGTGGTTTCCGTAACACCATCGGTAAAAAGCACCAGTGCATCGCCTTGCCCAAAAGAGCAGGTTTGCTCACTGACGATTTCCTCGAAAAGCTCGTTGGGAACCATTCCGATGGCCATTCCTTCACCCCGCAAAGTTTCGACATTCGCATTGCTCCCCGCAGAAGCTCGAAGCAATAAACCCGGTTCATGCCCGGCCCGAGAATAGGTAAGGGTATTCTTGTCGGTATCAACAATGCCAAGAAAAAGCGTGATGAACATATCGTGCCTCATTCGTTCATTCAGATCCCGATTCAATTTCACCAATACTTCTGAAGGGGAATGGGCACGCTTGACGAAATGGCGCAGGTTAGTTTGACAAATGGCCATGAGCAAGGAAGCGGGCACTCCTTTGCCCGACACGTCCGCTATCGCAATAGCGTATCGAGATCGACCGATTTTGTGAAAATCATAAAAGTCCCCACCGACTTGAGCAGAAGGAATGTAGCGGGCGTCCACATCCAAATCCTTGGACGCAGGAAAGTTTTCCGTAAGAAAAAGAGCCTGGACGTTTCGAGCAAGAGAAAGATCCATTTCGAGCCGATTTTTATCTATTCGGAGATTCATGACGTCAGAATTACGCACCGCCAGCGAGGCTTGTTCGGCAAGCGAATTGACAAGTGAAAAGTCGGTTTCCGAGAAGGGAAGCCCACTTGCGGGGTTGGCCACAACGAGTACGCCGATCAATTGATCATTGAACTGCATCGGAGAAAACATAATGGATCTCACAGCAAGGGCGGAATCGGCATGGCGGGGAACCCGCGGGTCGTTGACAGCGTCCTGAATGATAACCGGCTTGCCTGTACGGGCGACCTCTCCAACAACGCCCTCTCCTGATTCCAGAATTTCCGAACGTAGAATTTTCTCTAAGAAGCGGGCTCGGGTAGAGGTGGATTCGTCATCAAGACGAATCTGTCGTCGTTGGGGAGGAAATAGCCCTTCCACAGCCGCACCTCGCAATTTGCCATGTTCTACACACTCGTAAACGCAAGCACTCATGGCTCCGGTGCTTTGGACCGCAGTATGGGCAATTCTGCGAAACAGTTCGCCACGTTCTACACCCTCGCCAATCGCGGTAACGAGGTTGTGCATGAAGTTGTCGACACTTTTCTTCTCCTGCTCGATGAGTTGTTTTTCCTCGTCGAGTTCAATATTCTCTCTCTTGGCTTTCGATAAGAGAGGCCAAATTAAAGCGGCGCCAACCAACACGCCACACGCAAGAAGAAGGGCTTCAGTGAGCATTGCTTGCGGTTCGGGCAGCATCACCGTTCGCGCCCTCGTCCATTCGTTGCTCGAGAAAAGAAACTACGTCATGGAATTTCCTCACATTGCTTTCGTTCAATTCCATCAATCGTTTGTGGGCTTCGCACACCTCGCGAGCGGAAATTGCTTCATCATCGGATCCGTTGCCGACAGCTTCAAGCTGATCGAGATCTGTAATTTCCAATTTGGGGCGTACGTGAGCGATACGATGTATCCCAAGATTTTCCACCGTTTCTAGATTTCGTTCTCCAAGGCTCAGCAGCGTCATTGAACCTTCTTCTCCCTCACTGCGAACAGCAAGCGCCACGCCAACCAATATACCTAAGAAAGTACTATCCAAACCCGAACAATCCGCGAAATCCAAAACGTAATTTCGGTGTCCCTCCTCCATCATCCCTCGCAGAAAGCGACGAAAGGGATCACAATTCAAATAAGAAGCTCGTCCGGTCACCTTGACGAAGGCATAGCCTGTATGGGTGCAGACCTGGTACATTGGCTTTCTTTCTTCGCCCATTTTGCAAAACCAGTCTTCTCGTATTTATGTTGATTCGCTTATGAGCTTACGGAGGACATATGGCAATATACCGCCATGGCGGTAGTATTGCACTTCAATTCCGGTATCCACCCTAACGCGAACTTTTACACTGGATTCAACGCCATCGGATTTACGAATCACTAAGTCGAATTCTTCCCCGGGGACCAAATCATCTCCAAGTTTAGGAAGAGAAAAGGTTTCGGTCCCGTCAATGCCAAGAGTTTCCGCATCCTCGCCACCTGAAAATTCCAAGGGAAGAACACCCATCCCAATGAGATTGCTACGATGAATACGCTCAAAGCTCTTGGCCACGACTGCCTTTACGCCGAGCAAAGCAGTACCTTTTGCGGCCCAATCACGGGAGCTACCCATTCCATAGTCGCTTCCGCCAAATACAATGAGCGATTCGCCTCTTTCCTTGTAGAGCTGCGAAGCATCGTGAATGGGGAGGATCTCGCCATCGGGTTGTAATTTCGTATATCCACCTTCCTTGCCATCTGCCATTAGATTCTTGATGCGGACGTTCGCAAAAGTACCTCGAGTCATAATGCGATCATTGCCTCGCCGAGACCCGAAAGAGTTGAAATCACTCTGGTTCACTCCCTTTTCCTGCAGGAAGTTACTTGCGGGACCGTCTAGGGGGATGGCCCCAGCCGGTGAAATATGGTCGGTGGTTACGGAATCGCCGAGCAAAGCCAGCGTCCTCATATCGGCAAGAGGTTCGATGGGCGAAACATCGAGGCCAAATGCCTCGAAAAAAGGCGGATTCTGAATGTAAGTGCTTTTTTCATCCCACGCAAATAAGGATCCCGCCGGAGCTTTAATTTCGTTCCATTCGGGATTGGCGTCGTCTATGGAACCGTATCTCTCCGTGAACATAGTTGGCTTGAGTCCAACAGAAACACAGGCATCGACTTCCTCTGTGGAGGGCCAAAGATCACGAAGATATACAGGATTTCCGCTCGAATCCGATCCCAAGGAATCTTCATCGAGATTCACGTCCACCGTTCCCGCCAATGCGTAAGCTACAACCAATGGTGGGGACATAAGAAAGTTTGCTTTAATCGCACTGTGGACTCGAGCCTCAAAGTTTCGGTTACCGGAAAGTACACTTGCCGCGACCAGATTGCCTTGATCAATTGCAGCTTTAATTTCGGGTGCGAGGGGGCCACTATTGCCTATACAAGTGGTGCATCCATAACCCACTAGATGAAAACCTAGCTCGTCAAAATATCGCTGTAATCCCGTTTCGACCAAGTAGTCGGTCACCACACGGGATCCCGGAGCCAAACTAGTCTTGACCGAAGACTTTATTTTAAGTCCACGCTCAACGGCCTTCTTCGCGAGCAACCCAGCCGCTATCATTACACTTGGATTACTTGTATTTGTACAACTCGTGATCGCGGCAATCAGAACAGAACCATGACCAATTTCATGCCCCGACCCATTGGCGCCGACCGAAACCGTGTCCTTAAGATTGTCCAAAGGCACGCCGAAACCATCTTCAGCTAGAGGTCCTTTCAAAAGGGAATGAAAGCTGTCTTTAAGCGAATGAAGGTCGATACGGTCTTGAGGCCGTTTAGGACCAGCAACGGCAGGAGAAATCGATGCTAGGTCCAAATCAAGATTTTTAGAATACAAGAGCTCACCCGCTTTGGGTGTGCCAAATAGCCCTTGTGCCTGGAGATAGGATTTCACAAGGTTGATCTCATTCTCCGTACGCCCCGTAATGCGAAGATAATCGAGCGTTGCATCATCGACAGGGAAAAAACCCATCGTAGCCCCATACTCGGGTGCCATATTCGCAATGGTTGCACGATCTGCAAGCGAAAGCGCTTCAGCTCCGTTGCCGTAGAATTCGACAAATTTCCCGACTACTTTCTCTGACCGAAGCATTTGAGTAATACGTAAAGTCAAATCGGTTGCGGTAACTCCATCACGCAATGATCCTTCGAGATTTACGCCTATCACCTCGGGTGTCTGAAAATAAACGGGTTGACCCAGCATTCCCGCTTCCGCCTCAATGCCTCCGACGCCCCATCCGACAACCCCGAGACCATTTATCATTGTGGTGTGGGAATCTGTCCCGACCAAGGAATCAGGATACAGCAGACGTTGACCATCCACCTGTTTATCAAAGACAACCTTGGCCAGATATTCGAGATTTACTTGGTGAACAATACCTATGGCAGGTGGAACTACGGTGAAGGTGTCAAAGGCTTGCCGTCCCCACTTGAGAAATTCATACCGCTCGCGATTTCGTTGGAATTCCAGCTGAATATTACGACTAAAAGAATCGGCAGTTCCCGATTTATCAACCTGAACCGAATGATCGACAACTAGGTCAACGGGAACCAATGGTTCTATTAGTGAAGGATCAGAACCAAGATTTGCCACGGCATCTCTCATTGCGGCAAGATCGACAAGAAGAGGAACTCCCGTAAAATCCTGAAGCAAGATACGCGAGACTACAAAGGGAATTTCACGATCGGATGGTTCCGAAGCGTTCCAGTTTGCCAAAGCTCGAACATCTTCTTGGGTGACAGTCTCGCCATCGCAATTTCTCAGTAGGGATTCCAACACCACCCGAATGCTAACAGGAAGTCGGCTCACGACTCCCACTCCGAGTTCCTCTAAAGCTGGAAGTGAATAGTAACTACCTAAATCTTCCTGCAGACTTAGTGTTCTCAATATTCCAAAGGCATCTTGAATCATATGTTTTGAAAGTTACGATTATTGAGAAAGTTATGATGCTGAATGATTCAGCCAAGCTGTGACAAGCAATCTTTAATAGATTGAAATTCAGGCAGTTGCTTAGGGTCATCGGATGACCACGAATAAGCGATATCGCCACTCGTGTTAACTATAAATGCAGAACGCTTGGAAACGCCTTTGAAGCCGATGAAGTCTTCATAAAGGACATCGTAAGCCTTCGAAACTTCCTTGTTGAAGTCACTCAACAATGGGAAATTAAGGCCTTCTTTATTAGCCATCGCCTCTTGGGCGAAAGGGCTATCGACACTTATTCCATAAACGGATGCGTTAAGTTCACTAAAAGCAGACAAATCGTCCCGCACCGAACAAGCCTCCTCCATGCAAACACCAGTGAAAGCGAATGGAAAAAACAAAAGTACCGAATTTTTGTCACCATAATTACCACTCAAAGTCACATCCAAGAGACCGTCAGAAGTTTTTGATTTGAGAATGAAATCCGGAGCCGTTGAACCAACGCTTAAAGGCATAATAATAGTGGTTAGATATGAGAAAATATTTTGTTAGACAAAATTAGGGCAAAAAGACTAGGTAGCAATCGAGGCAAGGAAGGCAAGCGCAATGAGACTCAAGATTATAGCTTTTCGTTTTTCTTTTGCACATCAGGGTATCGAAGTACATTTAAAGAAGAGTTTCCTAATAAAATGAACGCTATTGAAACATTACTAACCAACGCAGAAGTAATCATTGGCCAAGAGGAACTTGAGAAACGAATTTCGGCAGGCAAGAGACTCAAGGTCAAGTTTGGCGTAGACCCAACCCGACCAGATCTAACGCTCGGACACATGGTAGTCTTTGAAAAACTTCGGCAATTTCAAGAGATGGGGCACGAGGCAATTTTATTGATCGGGGATTATACCGCCCAAATCGGTGACCCCAGCGGACGGTCGGCTCTTCGTCCGGTTCTTACAGCCAACGAAGTAGAAACAAACGCAAAGACTTATTTGGAGCAAGCATTTCGCATCCTTGACGAATCCAATACCACCATTCGCCGAAACAGTGAATGGTTCAATAAAATGAGCTTCGGAGATTGCCTGAATTTAGCACGAAACATGACTGTCGCTCAAATGCTAGAAAGAGATGATTTTGCTAAAAGGCATACCAACCAGTCACCTATTTCAATAGTGGAATTTTTGTACCCACTAGTGCAAGGATATGACTCTGTAGTGCTACAGGCAGATATTGAACTCGGCGGTAGCGATCAACTTTTCAACATGCTCGTCGGGCGGTCTCTACAAAAAGACGCGGGACAACCCGAGCAGGCTGTTTTGACCATGCCTCTTTTGATAGGTCTCGACGGTTCGCGCAAGATGTCAAAAAGCTATGACAACTACATCGCGTTTAACGACAACTCGAAAGACATGTTTGGAAAAGTCATGTCCATTCCCGATGATGCGATGTGGGACTATCATCGCCTTCTTCTGCTGACTCAAGATTGCGATATAGAGAAACTTAGATCCGAGCATCCTATGGAAGTGAAAAAAAACCTCGCAAATCAAATCACCGCGAAATTTCACGGCAAAGAAGAAGCAGATAAAGAACTAGCTCAGTTCGAAAAAGTATTCTCAAAAGGAGAAACACCAGACGAAATGCCCATTTTCAATTGGACAACACTCTCGCCAGATTCTGAAGAGTGTACTTTGGTTGACATAATTGCGGCCACTAATTTGTTCGAATCTAAAGGTGAAATTCGGCGACTAATTAAACAAGGCGCTGTAAAAATAAACAACCAGACACGCACAAATGCCCAACAAATTCTGAAAAAACCTGATTCTGCTATAATTATGCGAGCTGGAAAAAGAAAGTATTTTCAAGTTTCTCCATAGCCCAAAAGCAATGAAAGTCAGCTAGAGAGTAAAATTGTAAATTAGATAATGATAAAAACCTATGTTCATTAGTTTCCAATATTCAATTTATTCTTTTTAGGTGATATTGATTTAATATCAAATGATTTGTAACTATTCAAATCCAGACAATCCTTAAGTAAAACCTCAACGGCTTTTGATAGTTGTTGATCAATTTTATTAGGGATTTCGCCTGGCAGAGGCCAGATCTGAATGTCTGGGACCGCACCATTGCCTTCCATATCTCGACCGTCATCTAACTTATACCACCCTCGGAAAGGTATGGACATTTTCCCAATATCCAAGAACTTTTCGTCCGTGTAAATCGAGATAACACTTCCAGCCGTACGAACCCCAATTAGCTTGCCTCTTTTAGTCGCTTTAATCGCATGACAGAATATCTCACCATTACTGGCTGTGTTTTGGTTACAAAGAACCACGATCGGTTTGTCCCAATAAAAGTGATCAAGATATCCTAGCGGATAACTTCTCTTTCCACCTCTTGGTATTGTAATTGCATGCAAAGGACGGGAAAGCATTTTCAGCATTCGGTCAGCAGTAAAACCTCCCGTATTGTTTCTGACATCGATAACCAATCCTTCCTTCCGATAACCAACAGAAAACAATTCCTCTTCAAATTGGAATAAATCACCCCAGTTCATTCGGTTTACATGTAAATAACCAAGTTTGC
This sequence comes from uncultured Opitutales bacterium, assembly GCA_963934405.1. Lineage (GTDB taxonomy): Bacteria > Verrucomicrobiota > Verrucomicrobiia > Opitutales > Seribacteraceae. The sequence goes on from CAWVZQ010000023.1 coordinate 9,607, forward strand.
CATTACTCTCTTCGTTTACGATACGTCGGTTATCAGAAATCCACGATTCCTTTAACAGTTCTCTCGCTTTTGTAAAAGAAATCGGTTCCAAATGCACAAGCCTCTCATTACCTAAAGGGTCCTTCACTTTAAGGTCGACCACTTCATTTAACCGTCGATTAAAGGCATGTCGTGTTGCAAGTGGTGAATCTAAATCTAATCCACCAATCGAAAGAATAACTTCATCCTCATAAATCATAGAGTCAGGTTTACGTGCGGGTCCGTCATGTAAGACTGTTTTAACCTTCAGTCCCGAACCTTCAAATGAATTATCAAAAGTCACTCCCAAATGAACGGTCTGCCAGCGCCAACCATGGTCGGGTTTCCATTGTGGCCAAATTTTGTCATTAAGCTCAAAAAACAAATGGGAAGCATTTAGTTCTCCTATTAGCAGGTTTACCAAACGACCAAAACCATCTCGATCAATGCTAGCAGTAATATGACTCTCGTACTTTTTCAGCAGTTTGTCCCAATCTTTGCCATTCATTTTTTTATCATAGAAAAAGTCCCGGAGGTTGCGCCAGATCATGCGATAACCTAAACGAAGGTATTCTTCTCTATCCGTATCTTGATATGCCTTGAAAGTGTATTTCGTCAGAACAGAACCTTTAGTCTTTGACGGGAGATTATCGACTAACCAGTGAATTTCGTTGCTTTCCCAATAAGGGTCCAAACCGATCGTCTTCGTTAACAGTTTTGGAGCATTCAGTTCGTTGGGGAATTTGATCGTGTAAATTCCTCGCACACCTCCAATGTCACTAGTAAAAGCTAATTTACTTGAATCACGATGCCAAAAAGGGTTGCTCTCCTTTGAACCAGATAAGTCAACTCGACGAATGCGCTCATGTAAATCCTCGAAGTCAATTACCACTCGAGGAAGAACTTTAGGTTTTGACGCTATAACAATTGGAGGCAAGGGAAAGTCATCGTCCTTTTTGTTTTTGATGGATGTCGAAGCGGTGGTACGGGAGGAAAGAAGTTTTTTCTTAGCTTCCTCCAACTTAGAGAGGCGTTGGCTTTTCCCCTCATCGTCGGGAATAAGGTAAACATAATGTAAATCGTAATCGTCATTTCGACCTCGTTTTCCGACAAAAGATATCAGGCGACCATCAGCAGACCACCTCGGTGATCCGTCCCACTTCGGATGTCGAGATAGATTGAACGGGGGTTCTTCCCCCTTAACGGAAACAATCCAAACATCCCAGTTGTCTTCGCTGTCTTTAGACTGTACAACCAACCAACGACCGTCAGGAGACCAATCATAACCGGGAAAAACGGTAGATGGCAGAAGTAATCGAGGAGAATATTTGTCAGTCGCAGTTACGATCAAGTCACCTGTATCTCGACAAAATGCTAAAGTTTTCCCATCAGGACTTAAAGATAATCGGTTTTTATTCGTTCGGTCTTTGGGTGAAGAAAATTGACTTAGTGTGAATTTATCATTCTCAAACCAAAATGCATCTTGATTTTTCCTTACGGCTTTCCAAATCTCAGTACGATCTCCAAAGTCACGAAGGAACCAAATTTCATCATTTTCAGGGCCGAACACTACTTCGGTTTCGTGTGATCTTGTTTCTCCACAGACTAGTCTGGGTTCACGCAACACAGTATCCATGACCCATAGATCTCCACCGGCGGTAAAGGCGACTTCTAAAAAATCATCAGTCCAGCCAAGACCTTGGCGAGCATCGTTATTCCATGCGGCATCGTACCATCTACGCCTTGAAGGATCAAGTAATCCGTCCTGCCTTCGCCATAAATTAATTTTTAATGGTTCTTTTCCGCTATTTGGATAGTACTTGTAGAAGTCGAACCCTTTTCTAAATATAATCGTCCCGCCATCTCTAGAAATAGACGGCATAATAACTGAGTCGTTTTTGAAAAATGTTAGTTGATTTGTACTTGATGTCGAAAAATCTTTTTCCCACAGATTAAAAGTACCATTTTTATCACAAACAAAATAAAATCCTAATCCATCAGGTTTCCAAAGTGGAGATCTACAACCGTAATTTTCAAAACAAATTTGTTTAAATTCTTTCGTATCGCTATCATGAAGCCATATCTGCGAAGATCTAGATCCTCGATATCCCTTTCGATAGAGCATGTTTCCGCCCTCACGAATAAAAAGCGTTTTTGTCGAATCCGGCGACATAGTGCCATGTCGGGTATAGGCATCAAAAAGAATTTCTTCATCGGCTGAGCCGTTAATATCAACACGTAGCAAACGGGTGGAATCAAAACCTAAATAATCCCTACGGACTTTAGTTAGAATGCCAGTACCATCAGGATACCATTCTAGTGGCGTATACCCTTCACTGTGCTCAGTGAGTTTAGTAGGAACGCCACCTGTCATTGGAATTATATAAATGTTCCAGTACCCATCACGCTTACTGGTAAAAGCAATTTGCTTTCCGTTTGGAGACCAACAAGGCCAATGATCTTCAGCGGGATGAGAAGTCAGTTGTCTCGCATTACCTCCTTTGACAGGAGCAATCCAGATATCGCCGTGCCATACGAACCCAAACTGCTTACCATCTGGCGAAACAGTGGGAACCGCTGCCAATTCAATCCTCTCTCTTGGCATTACTTTAGCAGATCCGCACAATACTACAAAAATTGTACTAATGAATAAACAGACTCTCATTATTTTAATTATTCAGGATGGGCTTAAGGTATTGAGCGGTGGGACTTCCTTTAACCTTAACGATTTCTTCGGGTTTTCCAGAAAACAATATTTTGCCACCATCATCTCCCCCTTTTGGGCCAATTTCAACAAGGTAATCGGCGTTAGCGAGTAAATCCAAGTTATGTTCTATTACTAGTACCGTATGCCCATCGTCCACAAGTCGATGAAGCAAGTGCATTAATTTAACACAGTCTGTAGAATGCAAACCTATGCTAGGCTCTTCTAAGATGTAGAGGTTTCCTACATTCAGAGCATTTTGATTGATATTTTTTCGAGTGAGAATTCCTTTAGACATTTCACTTACAAGTTTGACACGCTGTGCTTCACCTCCTGAAAGCGTTGGCGAACTCTGGCCCAAAGACAAGTATCCCAATCCTGTCTCTACCATGAGGCCCATCATGGCCTTAAGCTTAATGTCAAAAGAGAAAAAACCCGCAGCTTCGAGAAAAGAGAATTGAAGGATTTCGGCTATATTTTTCCCCTTCCAACGCAAATTCAACATGTCGGGCGAATATCGTAGGCCTCCACAGTCTTCACAGAGAATATATGCATCGGGCAAAAAATTCATCTCGAGCTTTATCCTCCCGGCTCCTTTACAGGTTTCGCAACGCCCCCCTTTGACATTAAAGGAAAAAGCTTTTGGCCCGAGACCCCTAACCTGTGCCTCGGGAAGGGAGGACAACAACGAGCGAATACGATCCCAAGCACCTATGTATGTTGCAGGTGACGAACGAGGGGTCTTGCCGATAGGGCTTTGGTCGACTTCGATTACCTTTGCAAATCGATTTCCATTGAGAACCTTGCGGAAGGGTGCTTTACCGCAAGACTCATAAGGAAAAATTCCTTGGTCGAGTAAGGCTCGGCTCGTTAAAACAGGTTCTCTAGTTTTGACAGCCTGAACAACTGCAGGCTTAATCAAGCCCCGAGCAAGAGTTGATTTGCCTGCTCCTGAAACACCGCACAAGGCAATCAGCCGATTAACCGGAAGCCATACATCTATATTTTGAATATTTCGTATGTTCGCTCCTATGATGCCAAACCAGTCCTGTGAAATTTTGCGTGAACGAGAATTTGGTTTATCTCGTGGCATTTCGCGAGATTGGCGACCCAATGATTGCGATAAGCCTTCCCTAAGAAATTTTGCAGTCAAAGATTTCTTGGAATTCAATACTTCTTCAGGTTTTCCACTTGCAAGTAGCCAACCGCCGGATTCTCCGGCCCCGGGTCCAAGATCTATAATGTGGTCAGCCCTAAGCATCGTCTCTTCGTCATGTTCAACGACGAGAAGGGTATTACCTTTTGCTTTAAGAACTTCCAAAGATTCAAGGAGACGTTGATTATCCTTGGCGTGAAGCCCAATTGAAGGTTCATCCAGAACATAAAGAGCCCCGGAGAGGTTTGAGCCGAGTTGAGATGCCAGCCTAATACGTTGAGCTTCACCGCCCGAAAGAGTTGTGGTTGCTCGATCCAAGCTTAGGTAATCGAGTCCTACCGACTCCATAAATGCGAGGCGTTCACGAATCTCAGGTAAAATCATTTCCGCAATCGCCTTACTTCTGTCATCAAGTTCAAGCCTGTTCAGGATCCTTAAAAGTTTAGGAGGAGTAAGCCGAAGTAGGTCAGGTAAATTTGTAATCTGATCATCAGTAAGACGAATGAAAACGGATCGAGAAAGTTCAGCTATGCGATCCCCGTTGCAGGAGACACAAACATCACCATCGTAATGTTTTCCAAAACCAGAACCGACAGAAAGGTCACTCTTTAATCGATCATCGATTCGTCCAAAACCACGACAAACCGGACACCATCCACGAGGGGAATTCCAGGAAAAAAGCTTAGGTTGCAGTTGAGGAAATGTCTCACCAGTGTTCTGGTCTACACGAGCAGTAGAAAGCCAAACGACCTGACTTAAATTGCCGCAAAAAAGATATGCGCTGCCCTTACCGATCGAAAGGGCTTCCTCTAAAGAACTTCTAAGAAAATCTTTGTCACTTCTGGTAATTTGCCTCACGACTAAGTCAACATCATGCTCGGCATAACGGCTAAGCCCCTCAAATCCTTCCGCTGAAACCATTGACCCATTGCAACGCAGAAGTTCGTACCCTTTTGATGCGGCCCATGTAGCCAAAGGTCTGTGATGACCCTTACGCCCACGAACAAGAGGTGAACAAAGATAAAGAAATTCTTTATATTTATTCTTTTTTAAATTTCTTCGAGCGGCTCCACTCAGGCGTTTCAATAGAATTTCAACAGAGGAGCTCTCGACAGGCTCTCCGGTTGAGGGACTATGCTGAATGCCGATTCTGGCGAAAAGAAGTCTGAGATAATGAGCAACTTCCGTAATTGTCCCTACTGTCGATTTTCTGGTTCCTCTAGTAACGCGTTGTTCGATTGCTACAGTGGGAGGAAGGCTAGAAACGGCATCTACAGCAGGACGCGGCAATTGCTCCACAAATTGACGTGCATAGGAAGACATTGATTCGAGAAATCGTCGTTGCCCTTCTGCAAATACAATATCGAAAGCCAAGGAAGATTTACCTGACCCCGAAGGCCCGGTTACTACTGTAAGCGCATTCAGGGGAATATTTAGTGAAAGATTCTTTAAGTTGTTTTCCCTAGCCCCATCGATCCTCACGGAATCCAATGAGACATTAGGACGATATCGTGATTGGTCTTCTGCTAAACAACCTGTTTGGTGTGTTTTTGAAAAGGAATTTTCATTGAAGTAATCTGCCAAAATAGCACCTGTCGAAGTACTCATTTTTGCGACCTTCCTTGGTAAACCTTGGGCTATAACCTTACCTCCATCACCGCCTGCTCCTGGTCCAAGTTCTATGACTTGATCTGCATTTGCGATGATGTCCAACTGATGCTCTATCACTATCAGACTGTGACCGTTTCCAGTGAGTCTTTTGATGACCTGCAGAAGACACGCCACATCATCTCGATGAAGCCCAGTGGTAGGCTCATCTACCAGAAGGAGGGAAGGTTTGTCCCCAATTCCTATTTGGGTAATGTACTTGGCCAATTTCAGGCGTTGAGACTCTCCTCCTGAAAGCGTGGAGAGAGGCTGACCGAGCGACAAGTAACCAAGACCTACCTCTGCAACCGTATTAAGATTTCGAGCAGCACGGGGAATACGAGAAAATTGCTCGATTGCCTCTGTAACCGAAAGGCTCAGAACCTCGGTCACATCAAGACCATCTAGCCGAATCGACAGAATTTCATCTTTAAAGCGCCGCCCTTCACAAGCCGGGCAAGGAGTAAAAACATCTGCGAGAAATTGCATTTCAATTCGTTCATAACCAAGACCTTCACATCCCTCGCATCGACCGTCTTTTGAATTGAAGGAAAAGTGAGAGGCGGAAAGACCCGCCCGGCGGGCGTCGTCAGTACGAGCAAAGGCAGAGCGAATGGGATTCCACGCATCCGCGAAAAGAGCAGGGTTCGATCGAGGAGTCTTACCGATGGGCGTTTGATCAATCGTGACTATTTCGGCAAAATCGACATCTGCGCAAATATGGTCGATTATGGCCGAATTTTCCATAGGGTTACCCAAAGGAGCAAGCAGGCCTTCCCTAATAATGTTATGAAGAAGAGTTGACTTTCCCGAGCCCGACACGCCCGCAAGAACGACAAAGCAACCTATTGGAATGTCTAAATCTAGTTTGCAAATGTTATTACTAGATGCACCTCGGATTCGGAGAAGTGATTGTTGGTTTAGAATTTTCTTGTTACGAACGGATTGCTGGAGATCGATGGACTTTCGCCCCGAAAGGTAAGCCCCTGTGATGGATTTCTTGTCTTCCTCCAGTTTTGCCACAGAACCGCGAAAAGTAACTCGCCCGCCTTTGGCTCCCGGAGAAGGGCCGATTTCAATGACTTGATCGGCAGCTCGAATTATTCGCTCGTCATGTTCGACAACGCAGACAGCATTCCCTTGGTCGGCAAGCTCTCTCAGAATTCCAATTAATCGGTCCACGTCCTTTGCATGCAAGCCGATAGATGGTTCATCTAGAGCAAAAAGGGTCTCCGTGAGGGAAGCACCTAGACAGGCCGTTAAGTTAACTCGTTGCATTTCACCTCCGCTCAAGGTCTTGGACGGACGGTCCAAAGATAAATAATTCAGACCGACTTGTTCAAGATATCCAAGGCGGGCGCGAATCCCTTCGAGAGCAAGGTCGGCACGATGGTTTCCGCTGGACTTGGCGTACCGCTGGAGGTCTGCGTCAAGTTTCGCAATAGGCATGGCGTAAAGGTCGGGTAGCGTGTTTCCCCGCCAGCGCCAGAGAAGAGATGCCGCACTGAGGCGAGTACCTTCGCAGTCCGGACAAGAAACATAACTCCTGTACTTTGACAGAAAAACGCGCACATGCATCTTGTAGGTTTTTGACTCGAGCCAACGGAAAAACCTGCGGAGGCCATACCACATCCGCGCATCTTCCACATAGTCATCCTCGCCATCGAGGATGAAGGCTTTCTCGGTCTCCGAAAGGAAGGACCAGGGCGCCTCGAGGGGGAAACCGCGTTTGCGGGCAACCCGAATAAGATCTTGCTGCGACCGACCATAAACCTCGCCTCGAAATGCACGAATCGCACCCTCGACTATAGACAGTGAATGGTCGGGGATAACTCGGCGATAATCGATTTCGATGATTCGGCCAAACCCTTTACAGCGGGGACAGGCACCCAAGGGAGAATTAAATGAAAAAAGCGAAGGAGAAGAAGGTGCAAAAGAAACCCCATTAACGGGGGACCTAAGACCTTCAAATCGTGAACACAAGGGTTTCCCTTTGTCGTTAAAGAGAACGAATTCACCGTTACCTAGTTTTAAGGCCGTGGACACGGCATCGGCAATCCGTTTGCGGTTATCAGGGAGAATAGTAATTTTCTCTAACCCGACAAGCAACTCGCCTGCAGACCAGTTCGCATCCAGCAACTCTTCAATACGGCAGAAAGAATTCTTTTCGGATGCTCGTACATAGCCTGCCTGAATCAGAGCACCTAGAAATTCTTTTGCGGGAAAAGCGTCCGGACGAAGGGAACGGAAGCCAAATACTAAACATTTTCCTGCAAACTCTTTTAAAACTCCTCGGGTGAGGGAAGTGGAAGTTTCTTCTCGTAAGAGTTTGCCTGAAGAAGGATCCAGCAATTTGGCAACGGTCGGGAACCACACCTTAAAGTAGTCGCACAATTCGGTCATCGTTCCTACCGTGGAGCGAGAATTTCGAACGGAATTGCGCTGTTCAACCACAATGGAGGGGCGAATGTTTTCTACGGCGTCTACCTTAGGTCGTGGCATCGTTTCCAGAAATTGACGAACATAAGGATTAAAGGTCTCGACATAGCGTCGTTGTCCTTCCGCATGCAAGACCTCGAACAGTAAGGAGGATTTGCCAGCTCCACTTAGCCCGGTGATTACGGTTACCTTACCGGGCATCAAGTCGAGATTAACGCCTTTTAAATTGTTTTGGCGTGCCCCACGGACACGAATTGGTTTGGTACGTCGCTTCACAAAGAAAATGCTCCCACGCTACCTTCAATTAACGGTAACCCAAACCATGCCAAGAAGTAATCCGTATAAAAACTTGGAGTGGATGGCGTCCCGTAGGGGATTCGAACCCCTGTTGCCGGGATGAAAACCCGGTGTCC
>CAWVZQ010000024.1:0-17472 GCA_963934405.1 uncultured Opitutales bacterium
AATAATCAATTGAGCTCGAATGCCATCCCACTTCCACTCGACTTGCCAATCCTTGCAAATCCCTAAACTTTCAGGATCTTCCTGTAAGGGATAGGCTAAGCAAAAAGGAAAAGGCACACACAAACGGGAATCCTCTGAAGACGATTTCCAAATGTCATCCATGCTCATGCTATCAGGATTCCAGTTCCCAGATAACCTCTGAGCAATAAAAGCAGGCTCAACCTTGCCCACTCTGGCTAAAGCCTTGTAGAGGTTACCAGAAGAAATACCCATTCGAAATCCTCCGGTTAGCAATTTATGAAACGGAAGTAAGTCTTTGGGTCTTAAAGAATTCCAGGCCTCCCAGAGTCGGTCTCGCTTATCATCAATAGTCATACCTACTAGCGACTGGATATACCTCTTCACAATTGCATTAAGGCCTTTAATCGGAGGTAACCCCCCAGCACCATCAACCAGTAGTGAAATTGTCTCCGCCAAATCACCCACATTCTCATGGCATTCTTCTACCAACCATAATGGAAGACCGCTACAATCAGATGCGAAGCGCCGCAATTCAGATGTTTTTAAAGCACCTTTTATTCGGTTTCCATTTAGAAACCAACATACCCAGATGGCATCATTCGGGTCAGCCTCCAAAAAATAATTAACGAGAAAGTCCAACCGAGCGTTTGTCTTGGTCGTAGAATCCAAATCATGAAAAAGCTTGGTAAAAAGTTCCATCGAAAAACCTCTTACTGAACCTCCGCGGAAACGGGTTGATTCAAAAGTGAGGCATCAATCCCTCTCCCTAACAAATAACGGCTTAATGCATGCCCATTACCATGCGTTATTTTAACGGTCTCTGCCCCCGTCCCAAGAATAACCTCAAGCAAGCCGTTCCAGTCCGCGTGATCGGAAAGAACAAACCCCTTGCCTAGATTTCGACGACGACGAAGTCCACGAATGGCCATCCAACCTGAAGCGAACGCCCTTTCCGCATAAGTAAACCGCTTCAACCAAGATGAATCCTGAACTGCAGGAGGAACGACAATCAATCCTTTAGAATAATTCTGTTCCGAATCTAAATCAACTTTTTCTACCTTAGGTAGATCAACCCCTGATCTTTCGTATATCGGCAAAAAGGGAGATGCTGCATGATGAATAAAAATAGGTCCGATCTTGCGATCAACGCCTGCCAATACTCTTTGAGCCTTTCCCAATGAATAGGCAAAAAGCAGTGACGGAATTCCATTCTCTGCATTCCCTACCCACCAATCATTTATCTGGGCGTAAATAGTATCTTCAGCTAACCAACGGTAGACAGGTAACCCAAAGGTGCTCTCGGTAACAAAACCATGACACTTAATCATCTCGAAAGGCTCACAAGTCAGATCTGGTTGTGGTTTGTAGTCTCCGCTGACAACCCAGATTTGACCACTTACCTCAATTTTGACTTGTGAAGAACCTAATATGTGACCTGCAGGATGGAGGGAAACTAAAGCGTCCCCCATTTTGATCCTTTTTCCAAAAGGCAAAGATTCAATTTTAGCTTTGGGTCCGAGCCGAATCTTCAGCAAAGGTTTGGAATTGTCCGAACAGAGATATGATCCGTGACCTTTGCGGGCATGGTCGCTGTGAGCATGAGTTATGACGGCACGAGAAACATGACCACGAGGATCAACAAAGAAGCCTCCTGCCGGACAAAACAAACCCTCTCGCCTATTTTGAAGAACCCTTAGCATCTAGAAAGTTTATCCTTGAATTCTCGATTTTCAAAAAGGAAAAGCTCAAACCGTGTTAAATTCAAGTAAAACGGATGCTTTGAGAGGGTTTCCCATGAACTACTAGAAATTTCTAAGGAAAAGATGATCTGATATCTAGTGAAAAGCGAATTGATTTATATGACCACAAGCTCAAAAACTAAGCCCATATTCTTCAAAGCCTCGGGACAAGATCCGATTGGAAAGTTCATGACCGATCTGTCAAGAAAAGCACCACCTACAAGAAAAGAGTGTGACAAACTATTTCAGCGTATGAGAGATGGGTCAGAGAGTGCCAGAAGCGAGCTAATAGAGAGACATCTAAGATTAGTTGCCTCGGTCGCCCTTAAATTTAAAAATTCCCAAATGCCAATCGAGGACTTGATGGCTGAAGGCATTACCGGTTTAATAATAGCAGTAGATAAATTTGATCACACTAGAGGACTAAAATTGGGGACGTATGCGGCATGGTGGATCAGGCAGAGAATACAAAGGTTTATAAGCAAGTTGTACGGAGCAGTGTCAGTTCCCCATGATGTATTCCAAGGTAACAAGCGCACCAAGGGAATCGAAACCCAACTCCAAGCGGATTTAGGTAGAGAACCCACTAAGAAAGAAGTTCAAAACAACATTGGATACGAGAGAAACCTAGCCAATAGAGTCAAAATGGCTCCGGCATCAACCACCTCAATTGACAAAAAAATTAATGACACTGAACTAACCCTAGCAGATCTTCTTTCCTCTGATGAGGATGAAAAAGCATCATACCGGGAAAAAGGATCTTTAGCGGATGATTTAAATGTTGCTGTTGATTTTCTAGACAATCGAGAGAAAAAAGTTATATCGATGAGATTCGGATTAGGAAAACACTTGCCCATGAAGCTAGAAGAAATTTCTCAAAAGTTAAAGGTGTCAGCCGAAAGGATTAGGCAAATTGAAGCTAGAAGTCTCCGGAAAATGAGGGCTATTATATTGAGAAACGGAAAGTTGGACTTCAAGAAGCTTGATCAGTTCGTGAATTTAGGAATATGCGGAAAAGACAGAATGAGCCCATTGGAACTGACATTAGCCTTAAAGACAGCAGCTTAACTAAATGATCTCGGCAGTACTACGGTGGATTTTGCCACCCCCTGAAACCTTTGAGAACCCAGTCGAGGGACAAGAAAAAGTTGAGTGGTTCAGGTGCCTTCCATTTATTATGATTCACTTGTCCCTAATTGGTATTTTGTATGTGGATTTCACTTGGTGGTGTTTGGGTATAGCGTTTGTGTCATACTGTACGCGGATGTTTTGCATAACCGCCTTTTACCACAGGTACTTTTCACACAGGGCATTTGAAACTGGTCGAATTGTTCAGTTCATAGGGGCATTTGTTGCGTGCAGTTCAGGGCAACGCGGGCCGCTATGGTGGGCGGCGCACCACAGGCGCCATCATCGTCATTCGGATACTGAATTAGATGTTCATTCACCCAAGACAAAAAGTATTCTGTGGAGCCATTCATTATGGTTTATGTCGGATTATGCTCTTCCAACCTTCCTCAAAGAGATACCAGACTGGTTGAAATACCAAGAACTACGATTCATTAACCGCTACGACTGGATTCCATTGCTTACGCTTGCCACATTCTGTTATTTGATTGGAGATACATCTTGGGTCATTTCCAATTTTGAAACTTCGGGAATGCAACTACTAGTCTGGGGATTCTTAGTACCAACAGTCGCATTGTACCACGCTACCTTCTCGGTAAATTCATTGGCTCACATATTTGGAAATAAAAAGTTCGAGACTTTTGACGAAAGTAGAAACAATGGAATAGTTTCTCTCATAACCTTGGGTGAGGGTTGGCACAACAACCACCATTTTTTCCCTAGCTCGGCAAGGCAGGGTTTCTTCAAAGGACAGTTCGATCCGACGCACAGAATTCTTCAGGCATTATCACTTTTAGGGCTCGTTTGGGGCTTAAAAAAGACACCGGCTTGGGTGAGAGAAAAAGCTCTAAGCTGAAATTTTCCTGAGACGAACAAGTGAAGGTTGGAATCATTGGTTCTGGGATATCGGGTTTGATATGCGCCTACTTGCTTCGTCATAAATTCGATGTTACACTATATGAATCAGATGACAAACCAGGCGGACACGTAAACACCGTTGAGGTAATGAGTGATGGGGACACGCACAAAATAGACACTGGCTTTATTGTCTTCAACGAAAGCAATTACCCAAATTTCATTCGTTTATTGGAAAATCTGGAAGTGGAATCAAAGAAGACTCGCATGGGATTCTCTGTGCGATGCGCCAATTCAGGATTAGAATATAGCGGTGAAAGCCTACAGGGGCTTTTCGGTGCCACACAAAACCTAACTGATCTCAAGCACTGGGGAATGGTTCGCGATATCTTTCGATTTCATTCAATAGCCAAACGCAACCTACGCAACCAATCATCAGTAAACGATTTTCTCGCAAAACATCGTTTTAGCCAACGCTTTCGAGATGCCTTTGTCTTGCCGTTGGGCTCAGCCCTTTGGTCGTGCTCAACAGAAAGCTTTGGAAGATTTCCAGTGGAATTTCTTTTCGACTTTCTCTCCAATCATAAAATGCTTCAATCCTTTGACCGCCCGATATGGCGAGTACTGAAAGGCGGATCGCGGACATATGTGGATAAAATGGTAAAAGGCATTGGTGACAGACTACATCTCAACACCCCCGTTAAAAAAGTAGTAAGAACCAAAAGTGGAGTAGATCTAGACTTACCAAATGGAACAGTTGCCACATTCGATGAAGTCATTCTAGCCTGCCACGCCGACCAGTCTCTCAGGCTACTCGATCAACCTATGAGGGAGGAGAGAAAACTGTTGGAAGCCTTTCCGTACGAGCAGAACTTAGTATCTTTGCATAGCGACGACTCCCTGCTTCCACGCCGCAACTCGGCTCGGGCAAGCTGGAACGCTTATTTACCTGAGGGTCATTCAGGCAAGGCAACGGTCACTTACGACATGAATATCCTGCAAGGACTTAGCTGCTCAAAACCCTTTTGCGTGTCCCTGAACCAAGAGGAAAGAATACAAACCAATCTTCATCACGGCGACTTCCAGTTTTCTCACCCTACTTACCACAAAGGGCGTAAAGACGCACAGAACAGACATCGAGAATTCATACGGAACCAAGGGATTTCGCTCTGTGGCGCATACTGGGGCTATGGTTTCCACGAAGATGGTATATCCAGCGGTTTAAGAGTATGTGAAGCCTTCGGGGAGAAACTGCCATGAAGAGTAGCTTGTACTTTGGTGAAGTTCGTCATCATCGCCGTTCCCCGAAGAAGCATGACTTGTGCTACAAGCTCTTCATGGCCCATCTTTTTCTGGACGAACTACCCGAGGTGTTCAAGGGCCGTTGGCTCTGGTCAGTCGACCGCCCCAACCTATCCGCTTTTCGGCGCAAAGATTATCATGACAAGGAAACCAGCTCATTGGAGAAGGCTGTTAGAAGCACAATGGCCGAGCAACTTGGGCGACCGATTGAAGGGCCCATTTCCATCCTCACTCATCTGAGAACTTTTGGTTATTGCTTCAACCCAATCAGCTTTTACTACGCATGGGACGAAGCAGGAAACTTGCCCCACGCAATTATGACTGAGATCACCAATACACCTTGGGGAGAGCGATATGTAAAAGTCTTTAGCTGGGATGATTCTGACGAAAAGGCGAATGAAACGAGTAAACATGAGTTTAAAAAGGAATTCCATGTCTCTCCTTTCATTGGAATGGATGTTCGCTATGATTGGCGCTTCAGTTCACCAGCTGAAATCATAAGGGTCGATATGATCCTTAGGGAGATGAAAGAGGTCTTTTTTACTGCCCACCTCAATCTTAGACGCAGAAAGATCACCTCAGGAAATTTGGCTTGGGCACTAATGCGCTTTCCTTTCCTCACTTTTAGCATAACGGCTCAAATCTATTGGAACGCCATCCTTTTACGCCTCAAGGGCTGCCCCTTCCATTCCCACCCCAAGCACTCTGCAAACACTACCTCGCATGGACAAGCAAGCAACTGAACAAACATCAGCGATTTCATTGAGCTCCTCTACCAAAGGCGGTTTCTTCGAGAATGCCTTTGTGTCACAACTTCGAAAGATTACTCAAGGAACACTACGTATTGAGACCCCATTGGATTCCTTTATCTTGGGAGATTCCTCCAGAGATGAAATTCACGCCGAAATTCGGATTACAGACAAGACCTTCTTCCGGAAGGCTTGCTTAGGAGGTTCCCTCGGAGTCGCAGACAGTTTTGCTGACGGAGACTGGTCATCCCCCGATCTAGTAATGCTCTTTCGCTTCTTCCTCAAGAACCAGAGGGTGATGGATGGAATGGAAGGTGGTTGGGCAACTTTTCTTAACAAGATCGCAAGGTGGAGCTATGCAATCGGACAAAAGAATACTATCAAGGGAAGTCGAAAAAATATCGCCCTACACTATGATCTAGGGAACGACTTTTACGAGCTCATGCTCGATCCGACAATGACCTATTCCTGTGGCATATTCGACAGCCCCGAGACAACACTGGAGGAAGCATCGCTTGCCAAATACGACCGGATTATCGACCAGCTTGAAATCAAACCCGGTCACCACCTTCTGGAAATCGGGTGCGGTTGGGGCGGTTTCGCTCAGAGGATAGCCGAGAGGACACAGGCCAAACTAACTGCAACGACCATTTCCGAGCGGCAGTACCAGTACGCCGCAGATAGAATTCGTAAGAACGGATGGGAAGACCGAATCCGAATCCTCAAGCAGGACTACCGCAAGCTCTCGGGGCAATTCGACAGAATTGTCTCGATCGAAATGATCGAGGCCGTGGGCCACGAATACCTTCCTTCCTACTTTGCCAAGATCTCCGACCTACTCTCTGCGCAGGGGGCGGCTATGATCCAGGGAATTACCATGCCGGACCATCGCTACAAACAATACCTCAGAGAAGTAGACTATATTCGAACCCGTGTTTTCCCAGGAAGCTGCGTACCTTCTGCCTCGGCAATGATCGCGGCAGCGGTCAAGCGATCCGATCTCCGGCCCGCCGCCCTGCATGACTTCGGACATCATTATGCCCAAACGCTCAGAGAGTGGCGCATACGCTTCAAGGAAAACGAACAAAAGATCGCAGCGCTCGGCCACGACGAGTCTTTCCGAAGAGCTTGGGAATATTACCTCTGCTATTGCGAGGCTGGTTTCGAGGAAGGTTACACCGGAGATATCCACCTACTGCTCGCCAAACCCGAGTGCAAGCTCGCCCGGGGTTTCCCAAAATGAACTCACGATTTTCCTTCTTGATCGATCTGGCTATTTTTCAAGCAGCTTGGTTTGCCTGCGTGCTCGCAACTCTCAGTCCCTTTCCCCACACCCTCCCTATCGCTGGACTTGCCCTAGTACTAGCCAGAGTCTTGCAGGCACGACGCCTCAAACAAGTTCTTCCCTTTCTTTTGGCATGCGCGATACTCGGCATCCTCGGAGACGCCCTTGTAGTCAAACTAGGACTTCTCGCATTCGCCCCCTACCCCGACCTATGGGGAACTCCGCTCTGGATGGTTGCCCTTTGGCTAAATTTCGGGCTCATGCTTCATCCTCTTTTTTCTTGGTTCATCGATAACTATCTGAGATCCATGATCGGGTTCTCGCTAGGGGGGCTTTTAGCTTACTATTCGGGACATAAGCTAGGCGTCCTAAGTCTCGAAAAAGACTGGCAATCCGCGTTGGCCATCGCCACTGAATGGGCTGCCGCGGGCATCGTCCTTCGCTACCTCCATATTCGTTTCTCCCTGAAAGAGGCCACCTAATGAGCACACTCGAATTACTTCTTTACGGTCAGGCTTGGGCGTCCTTGGTGATGCTCGCGGGATGGGTGGTCGCACTCAAGATCAACAACACCTCCTACGTCGATGTTCTCTGGGCTTACGGCGTAGGCATACTTGGGTTTTCCTACCTCTATTTGTCACAAGGTCAAACCGACCCTACTCGCCTGATCTTACTCCAGTTTCTTGTCACCCTTTGGTCCGTGCGCTTGGGAACTCACCTACTCGGGCGCTGCCTAGGCAAAGCGGAAGACGCCCGCTATGCCTACCTAAGGGAATGGATGGGCAATCGAGCCAAACTGGGTTTTTTCCTTTTTTTCCAAGTTCAAGCCTTCTGGATCGTCCTCTTTGCCTCCCCTTTCCTTATCCTTGTCCGCAACCCTAATCCTCTGGCCCCTCAAGACTTGATCGGGTTAGCCATCTGGCTTATCGGTTTTATCGGGCTGAACGTCGCAGACCGCCAACTTGCCCGGTTCAAGCAAGCTCCCAAGAGAAAACGGGCAGATGTTTGCGAAACGGGCCTCTGGAAATACTCAAGGCACCCAAATTATTTCTTCGAATGGTTCTTGTGGCTCGGATACCTCCCCATGGGATGGGCCGCCAATGAGGGGGCCTGGTTACTAGCCCTCCCAGCCATGCTCTACGTCTTTCTGACCAAAATCACTGGTATCCCCTTCGTCGAAGCCCGCAAACTCGAAGCCAGTGGGCAAGCCTATGCCTCCTACGTTGATCGCACCTCCTCCTTCTTTCTCTGGTTTCCCAAAAGCAAGGAATCTCATTCATGAGCCTGACCGACACCTTTATCAAACTTTCCGAGAGAGGTCATTTACCCGACTTTATGATTCGGGCTGGCATTCGCAACCTCTGCCGGCAAAGGATTGGTCAATGTAAAACTGAAGACTGCGAGGCCAATGCCGAACTTACGGAAAAATATATCGAAGACTCCGACTCTTCCTCAATGGCCGTCCTCACAGGCAAGGCGAATGAACAACACTACGAGGTGCCGGCCGAGTTCTACCAACGGGTTCTCGGCAAAAATCTCAAGTACAGTTGCTGCTTTTTCGAGCCACACGCCAACGACCTTTCACAGGCAGAGGATCAGGCTCTTGAACTAAGTTGTGAGCATGCCTGCTTAGAGGATGGAATGGAAATCCTCGAGCTCGGATGTGGCTGGGGTTCCCTCTCTCTCTGGATGGCAAAGCAATTCCCTAAGGCCCGGATCACCTCTGTGTCCAACTCCCATTCCCAGCGAAAGTACATCCTCGATCAAGCAAGGGAGCGCGGGTTGGCCAACCTCGATATCCTAACTGAAGACGTCAACGTATTCGAGACTGACAATCACTTTGACCGGGTGGTATCGGTCGAGATGTTCGAGCATGTTCGAAACCACAGGGAACTCTTTAGTCGCATTCACTCTTGGCTGAAACCCGGCGGCAAATTATTCACTCACGTCTTTTGCCATCGATCGACCTCCTACCCCTTCGAGGTCGAGGGCGAGGATGACTGGATGTCGAAACATTTTTTCAGTGGTGGAACCATGCCTGCAGATGAGCTCTTCCTTCGCATCTCCGGCTCTCTCGAACTGGAGAGGAGGTGGAGATGGTCCGGCAAACACTACGCAAAAACCTCTGAATGTTGGTTGGCCAACATGGACGAAAACCGTAATGTCATTCTCAAGCTTTTTCAGAAGGAACTTTCCGGAAAAGAAGCATGTCTTGCATTCTATCGTTGGCGAATCTTCTTCCTCGCCTGTGCCGAGACCTTTGGTTTTCGAAATGGACAGGAATGGTGGGTAAGCCATTATCTTTTTAAAAAACCATGAATCATAAGATCGTAATCCTTCTTTTCAGTCTGTTCCTAGGAATGTTACAGGCAAAACCCTCAACCGTTGCCTCCGACGACCTATCTTGGCCACAATGGCGAGGACCGACTCGCGATGGTTATGTCGAAAAGGGATCTCCTTGGCCCAACGGAATCTCCAAGGAAAAACTCCGCCTTTCGTGGCGAAAGGAATTGGGAAAGGGCTACCCCGGACCAGTCCTCTCCGAAAAGCTGGTGTTCACTGTCGAGAGCAAGGGAAAGAAGGAGATCGTTAGGGCCTTCGACAAGGCGAGCGGAGAACAGAAGTGGGAAGCGAGTTGGCCCGGTTCGATGAGCGTTCCCTTCTTTGCCTGGAAAAACGGAAGTTGGGTGCGTTCGACCCCGGCTTACGATGGCAAGAATCTTTATGTTGCCGGGATGCGCGACTTCCTCGTCTGCCTCGATGCCGATACAGGAAAGAAAAAATGGTCGGTCGACTTCATGAAGCGATACAAGGCGCCCCTACCGGCTTTCGGCTTTGTCTGTTCCCCACTAATCGATGGTGACCACCTGTACGTACAGGCTGGATCCGGGCTCGTTCAACTGGATAAGGAAACAGGCAAGTCGATTTGGCGCACGCTCTCCGACAAGGGTGGCATGTACGGCAGTGCCTTTTCTTCCCCCACTATCGCCTCTCCCCAAGGCAAACGACAACTGCTCGTCCAAACGAGAACTGACTTGGCGGGCGTCGACCTGAAAGATGGCAAAGTTCTATGGCGTCAACCGATAAAGGCCTTTCGCGGCATGAACATTCTGACTCCCACCATTTTCGGCAACGGCATTTTCACCAGCAGCTACGGCGGCAAAACCCTCTTGTTCGACTTGTCGGAAACGCCATCAGGATTCTCCGTTAGTGAAAAGTGGCAAAACCGGCAGGAAGGATATATGTCAGGGCCAATAATAATCGATGGGTTTTGCTACATTCATCTTAGGAAACAGCGAATGACTTGCATCGACATGAAGAACGGAGACACCAAATGGATAAGTGAAAAGTCCTTTGGGAAATACATGTCTATGGTATCGAACGGGAAGGAAATCCTAGCCCTTGATGAAGACGGCACTCTCTACCTCATCGAGCCGAATTCCCAAAAACTATCGATAAGGGAAAGCCGTGAAATTTCCGAAGAACCAAGTTGGGCCCACCTCGCTATTTCTGGTCGACAAATATTTGTTCGTGAACTCGAAGCCATTGCTTGTTACGAATGGTGAACACCTAAACTCCAACATGCGCATACATTGGCTTCAACACGTGCCCTTCGAGGGTTTGGGTTGCATGAGCGAATGGTTCCTCTCAAGAGGTCATGAACTGACTTGCACCCGTCTCTTCGAGAAACCCTCTTTACCGGTTACCAAGGATTTCGACTGGTTGGTCGTCATGGGGGGGCCAATGGGGGTTGGCGATTCCAGTAAGTTCCCTTGGTTAATCCCCGAGATGGATTTGATTCGATCCGTAATCAAGAACGGCAAGAAAATTATAGGCGTGTGCCTAGGAGCTCAGTTGATGGCTGCGGCGATGGGGGCCAAGGTTGGTAAAAACCCTCACAAGGAAATTGGATGGCTTCCCCTGAACCAAACGGGAGGAGTGAACACTTTATTCGCCAAAAATTTGCCGAAAACTTTCGATGCCCTTCATTGGCATGGTGATACCTTCGACATACCGCAAGGAGCGGAGAACTTGCTTTCGAGCGAAGCCACCGCAAACCAAGGGTTTTGCGTTGGTAGAAGTGCTCTGGCCCTCCAATTTCACTTGGAGCTTAGAGTTAGCGACGCCACTCGAATCGCCGAGGCATGCCCCGATGACCTAACGCCTGGAACCTATGTTCAGCAACCGGAAGAATTCACCACGAAAAAGGACTTGTTCGTAAAAGCGAACAAGCTGATGGAACATCTCCTCGAAACCTTGGAAAAGAGTTAATCACCGACCACCTCGCCTCGATCAAGAAGTCGCTACGGCCAAAGCTTGGTCGATGTCTGCGAGGATATCTTCGGAATGCTCCAAACCTACTGAAAGGCGAACCAACTCGGGCGTAATGCCGCCCGCCGCTTGTTGTTCCTCGCTCATCTGGGAGTGAGTGGTAGTGGCGGGATGAATCGCCAAGCTTTTGGCATCCCCGACATTGGCCAAGTGAGAGAAAAGTTGTAGGTTATCGATAAACTTGGACCCCGCTTCCGCACCGCCCTTGATTCCGAAAACGACCATGGAGCCACCTTTACCTTCAAGGTATTGTTGGTTGAGAGCATACATGGGGTCGCTCTCCAAACCAGGAAAGCGAACCCACTCCACGGATTCGTTCTCCTTCAAATGCTTGGCCACTGCGAGCGAGTTCTCGCAATGCCTATCCATGCGTAAGTGTAGGGTTTCTATGCCTTGCAAGAATTGCCATGAATTCTCTGGAGAAATACACGCTCCCAAGTTTCGTAGAGGAACGGTACGCATTCTCAATATGTATGACAGCGGAGCCAAGGGTTCGGGCAAATCATGGCCCCAGCGCAAACCGTGATAACTATTGTCAGGTTGATCAAAAAGCGGGAAATTTCCATTGGCCCAGTTGAATCTGCCTGAATCGACCACTACGCCCCCTATGCCATTGCCGTGCCCACCCAACCACTTGGTAAGCGAATGGACCACGATATCGGCTCCATGCTCTATAGGTCGAGTGAGGTAAGGTGTGGAAAACGTGCTGTCCACGATCAAAGGAATCCCATTAGAGGAGGCGATGTCACCAATTGCCTTGAGGTCGGCGACGTCCAGACCGGGATTGCTCACGCTTTCGCAAAAGAGAGCTTTTGTCTTGTCCGTTATCGCGGCTGCGAAATTTTGGGGATCGTTGGGATCGACGAACTTCACCGTAATTCCTAGTTTAGGCAGGATGTCGTTGAATTGGGTGTAAGTACCGCCGTAAAGGTTGTTGGCGGAAACGATCTCGTCACCTGCCTCGGCGAGGTTGATAATCGAATAAAAGACCGCGCTCGTGCCGGAAGCTACACCTAGTCCGGCCGCTCCACCTTCCAAACCTGCTACCCGCTGCTCGAGAACGTCGGTAGTCGGGTTCATCAACCGCGTGTAAATATTTCCTAGTTCGCGCAGGCCGAAAAGATTGGCCGCGTGCTCGGTGTTGTTGAACACGAAGGAACTCGTCTTATAGACAGGCACCGCGCGTGAAAGCGTTGTAGGTTCTGGCGAGTAGCCGAGATGAAGGCACTTGGTCTCAAGTTTCATGGTTTGTATAGGGTTGGATCCGTGAAGCTAAATGGGGCGTTACAAAAAAAGAAATCAAATATCCACAGGAAGGAAAAAACGTCGAGGCCGAATCCAAGGTGTAATGGATAATGAAATCAAACTAACTGGGGAATCGGTTTGGAGTCTGTGACGGCTTTCTTCACGTCATCGGGGATGCTTGACAGGAGACGGACTTGACCAGGATCAAAAAGCGTATTCATAACGGTTCCGAGAAGCATATTCGGGGTCACCAAGTCCTCCGCCGGTTGGCCGACCAACTTGTCGGATTTACCCACTACTTGACCCATTTTCAAGCCACCTCCGGCGAATGCAAGGGTGCAAAGGTTGCCCCAGTGATCTCGCCCGCCTCTTGAATTAATCTTCGGTGTACGACCGAACTCTCCCGTAATGACGAGCAATATCTTCTCGGACAGACCTTTGCTGGAACAGTCTTCAATGAAAGCGCTGGCCGCCTTGTCCACTGCCGGCCCGAGGATGGGCATACCATCGTCGATACCGAAAGCGTTGCCATGCATGTCCCAACCCGTGCTGGTAACGGTGACGAAACCACATCCCGCCTCACAGAGGCGTCGGGCCATAAGCATTTGTTTTCCGAGGGCGAGCGGAGCCTGTGCGGGAATGACCTTTCCGTTTTTCTTTTTCTTGGGAAGGCCCTTGGGTATAGTGAAGGCACCCGTGTCGTAGCGCTCAACGAGACGAGGATCTTCCTTGGACAGGTCGAAAGCCTCGGTAACCCCACCGAGAATTACGTCGAACGCCTTTTGGTGGAGAGAATCGGCTGAGGAAAGGGTGTTGTCCGACGAACGCTTCAGATCATCAATCCGAGTCAAGAGACCTCTGCGGTTATCGAACCGTCCTTCCGGCAGACGAAGCTGCATATCATTGAGAATGCCACCACCTTTACTCGGGTCGAAAGACGAGAAGGACTTGGAAAGATTACCGATGGAAGTAATTCGGTCGGCTTTGTTGTTAAGCTTGTCGTATTTCTTCCCGCAAGTGGAGGGCACGACGACACAATTGTTCGGCAAACCCGTTTGAGCGTTGGTCAAACCTGCCACTCGCGAATAAAGGGAACCAAGGCAAGCACCTGTAGGATTGCCACCTGCGGCGACCAGGGCGGAAGCCGACCCATGACTGCCGTTACCATGTCGGAACGAACGCACTACGGCCATTTTGTGAGCCAGTTTGCCCAGCATTGGAAAATGGCTACCGAAGGTAACGCCGGGCAACGAAGTCTTTACCTCGCCGAACATCGCCCGATACTCGGACGGAGCCGTCATTTTAGGATCAAAGGTCTCTATGTGCGTTGGCCCACCCTGCAAATTCAACATAACGACCGATCTGTCCTTTAGAAAATCGTAGGCCTTGTTTTCCGATGCGTGCGCCTTCAGAGACAGCATGTCCATCAAGGAAAGACCTCCCAATCCAAGAGTTCCCACGCGAAGAAATTCACGACGCGAAAAACCTTCGCAATTGGAAACCGTTTCACCTGAACGAACCGTTAGCATGTCTTAGGATATCCAAATCCTCTTAAACATCGCAAGTAGGTTTCATGACGATATGCCAATCAGCGATCTTTCAGTAACATGGATTAAATACTTATCTGCCTGTATATTAGAAACTTAAAATCTAAAAAGAGAAGGTCTTTCGGCACAGTTAGCTAATTGGTTCTGAAGTTGCAAAAAACGGAACCCGTTTACGGAACGCTCGAAACCGATCGTTCAGGCGTTACGGAATAGGCTCGAATTCCACCCACCTCGTACGAACCTGTCGACCGGTTTGAAGTTCCCATTCGCCCTTGGTGCGAAAAACATGGGATCCTTGGCGCTCACCCGCGGAATCGTTCCAAGCATAGGTTACCTTTACCGGATCCGATTGGCCGGTTGCCTGCACCAGATGAGCCTCAGCCCGCAGGTAGCGCTTGCCACCGTCGTTGCGGAAACGAATCTGGATCGGCTTTCCGACCTTGGCGCGTATGGCGGAGAAGCCATAGCTAAAGCTCTGCGACCAAAAGTCTCCGGGCTCGTCCCCCCGTCGTGGTATTGTACGCCCCTTCACCACAGGAAGCCAACTTTCTCCCTCATCCAAGCTGTACTCTACATAATAGCGCACCTTTGGGTTCGGCGGGCTTCCGGATGCAACGTGGGCGGATGCGTAAAGCCCTACGACCGGCCTGTTCGGTTTGATAGAAAGGGTGACCTCCTTTTGGCCGAATCCGCCGGAGCTTACGTAGGATTTCGCCCGGTTCAATTCGGGACCAATCGCAAGTACCTCTTTGCCGGAGGCTTCGAAACTGATAGTGGTTGCGGTGTCCTTAAGCCGAGGCAAAACCGCGACATTGGCCTGGCAAACCGTCCGGATGGCCAAACCGGTGTTTCGCAACTGGCGAACCCCTACCCCGAAGCGCAACCAGTAGTGCGAACGACCCTTGACCAAGTCCGTTAAATCGAGGCCATCCCGGAACGGCTTAGGAACTGTCCACGTACGGCCATCATCCAACGACACCGACACCCGGCAATTGGCCTTCCCATGCAGGACCAGCCCGTTGCGACACCCATCGTCATAGATGCCCCATGGCTTGTCGTTAGGCGGTGTCGCTCCAATTACATAGGGCGTCTGGAAAGAAAACGTGACCTGATTCGCCGACTCGCCGACGACACCTTCGCGATAATCGCCGCCGGCAAAGTCCGGTCGGTAGACGTACTCGACGTTGGCGAAGCGCGCCTGACCATTGCGATGGGGCGTACCGTTTCTGGAGCCGTGCATTTTCTCGGGTTGGTTAACCCAAGTACGCGAACGCTCCGGACCCGGTATGCCTTCGGTGTTGTAGTTTCGTCCCCAGAATACGAAGGTCTTGCCATCTTCCAGTCCGGGTTCGAAATAACGTCGCATCCGCTCGCCACGACGCAGACGCAGCATGGGCGGAGGACCGGCATAGCCCGCCAAATACTCGGCAACGGCGTACTTTCGATAGGAATTCCCATCGCTCGGATGCAACCCACAGACCAACCAACCGCGCTGCCTCTCAGGCTTGTATGCACGGTTAATCCAACGATCGACATCCTTGTTGACTTCGCCGACCCCTAGGAGGCGCCGACCGGATTCATCGAAGATCACGGTAGACAAGTCATGGTCGAGCAAAGCCCACCTTCCCGACCCATAGGCTCCCCCCTGAAGAAACACCTCGAACGAATTGTGACCTGCCACGCCAACCCCACGCCCTCGAGCATGCCCAAGCAGATGATCGAGCTCCGCGGTCCATTGAGAATGGGTAGTGCCGCACAGCCCAAAGCCATAGCCGAATAAGCCATTCCAGTATTCGCGAAGTCGCTTGTCCTTGCCCTCGGTAAGGCCTTCGCCCCATAAGTCCCGACGCCCGGCCTCGCCATGCCAGTAATGGGTATTGCGCCAAACCCAAGAGGCCAGCGCCTTGCTCTCGTCGGAATCGACGGGCCGACCGGTGGCTCGTTCATAGGCCTCGGCCTGCGTGGCGAACAAACGGTCGAAAGTGGAAATGGCGAGTTCGCCCGGATACCATGGATGGTCAGTGCGAATCTGGGGATCACCAACGTCGCCGAAGACCTTAACTCCTACACCAAGGAAAAACAAGAGGGTGGAAGTTCTCCGGCTCACAGTAAAGATTTAGCCAACATCACTACTCGCACTCCGGGTAATGAGCGCGACTGACGCAACCGTAGTTGGCTTGGGCTACAGTGGCGCTGAAGTCGGCCAAGTATGCGCGCCGCTCGTAGACTGGAGTTGCGTCGGTCCATTGAGCGCGGCGCTTTGTCAAGTCCTCGTCGCTGACCTGCAACGTGATCTCGCCGGCCAAGAGATCGAAGGAAATTTCGTCGCCGTCCTCGACCAAGGCGATGGGACCGCCCACGGCGGCCTCAGGGGAACAATGCACACCGATCGCTCCATGAGAGACCCCCGACACTCTAGTGTCCGAAAGGAAAGCCACCTTGCCGTCCAGCTCGGGCACGGCGAGGGCTGCAGTCGCCACCAAGACCTCGGGCATACCACAAGCTACCGGTCCTTGATATCGTAGGACGATTATCATGCCGGGCTTGATACGATTGGCCTCGACCGCCTTGGCGACTTCGCGGGCGTCATCAAAACAAAGGGCCGTGCCTTGAAAGGTCGTTTTCTCCATGCTGGAAACCTTGAACACAACACCGCCGGGGGCGACGTTTCCGAAACATACCTGCATATCGGCATAGGCCTTGAACGGTTTGTCAACGGTGGTCAGAAGATCCTGATCGACAGGCACAGGCGAAACCTCGGCCAAATTCTCGGCTATTGTCTTGCATGTCACTGTGACGCAGTCGCCATTCAACAAGCCGGCATCAAGGAGGAGCTTGAGGAAAACGGGCGTGCCGCCCAAATTGTGTAGGTCCACCATGGTACGCTTACCTCGAGGAGCAAAATTGGCCAGTACGGGGGTCGTTCGAAGAATGCTCTGCACGTCGGAGAGATCAAAAGAGACTTCGGCCTCCCGAGCCAGAGCAAGCAGATGAAGAATCCCATTGGTCGAACCACCCGCAGCGGCAATGGCTACGGTGGCGTTGGTAAAAGCTTCCTTGGTCAGGATATCGCGAGGACGCAAGCCACTGGCAAGCATGCCGTGCACGAGTCGACCTATTCCAAGGCATTCCTCACGCTTTTCGGGAGCCTCGGCGGGAATCGAGCTGCTGAAAGGTGGCATCAGACCAATTGCCTCCATGGCGATCCCCCAAGTGTTGAAGGAGGCCGCTATGCCGCAACCGCCCGGGCCCGGACATGCCTTCCGAAG
>CAWVZQ010000025.1:0-16785 GCA_963934405.1 uncultured Opitutales bacterium
GTATTCGCCACCTCACCCAACCCCTCCATCAACCATTTCAATACTTCTCTAGAATCAACGTTCTCGGCCCGGTGGAGGGTGCAAAGGGCGAAACCTTTTTCCTTCAAGCTCAGACGCTGAAGGATCATGCTTTGAGACATCGCCTTTTGACCAAACATTTTTGCGGCATCAAGCATAACATCGCCAGTTCGAACCACCTTTTTGTCGGCAATCCCCTCCCGCCTCAAACGCTTTACGGCTTCCTCGCTAGGAGCAAACAATAAGTCACAGGCATGATCGACAAGGATGCGATTGATCTCTTCGGGCATCGCCCGGTTGTCCGAACGCAACCCTGCCTCGACATGGGCACAAGGGATATTAAGTTTAGAAGCAGCCAAGGCTCCAGCCAAGGTCGAATTGGTGTCTCCGTAAACGAGCACGTAATCAGGATTCTGCTCAACCAGCAATTCTTCCATCCGAATAAGCATCTGACCAGTCATGGAACCATGCCCGCCCCCAGAAATTCCAAGATTGGCATCAGGCTCGGAGATACCCATTTCCTCAAAAAAAACCCGCGACATATTCTCGTCGAAATGCTGCCCAGTATGAACCAAGAACTCGGAAATGCTTTCTATGTTTCGTATAGCTTGTGAAACCACAGCAGCTTTTACGAATTGCGGGCGAGCTCCTACAATTGAAAAAACGAGCATTGTTATTCAGTCATGTCCATTAGTCGGTCAACTTTAGAAAAGCGTTTTTTTTAACGTCAAGGTGAGAGTAAAAGTTTTTTCTTAGGACAGTGACACTTACCAAAAAACGAAACCAATGAGGCATATTCTTCCATACTTTGCTGAAGAATAAGAGAAGGGTGAGCTTCAGACCTTTGACTTGTTGATCTTTGCCGTTTTCCTCCGAATGTTGTGCAACCAGTAGACCAATCGATTGATTGACAGGCACCCATCTTTTCTCTTCCCTTAAGTCCTCGATAACCTGATCAAAATCGAGGATAAAATGCTCAAAGGAATACTTGCCCGATTGAACCAAGTCTTGTTTCGCTTGCCCTGCAATTTGCTCGAGGCCTTTATGATCTCGCAGTTGCTCCACCACCTCGTCTACGTTGGAAAAATCTTTTTCCAAGAGAAGGTAATGTTTTCCTGCTTTCAGAATCCCCGAATAATCACCTGGATAGAGTATCATAACGGTGCCAAGAACAGCCGCCTCAAAACAACGAGGGGATATCACCTGAAGTTCAATTTCTCCATCCTTTGCCAAGAGTTTTTGAGGCACGCCTGAAAAGTCACTAAAGGGGTGAAAGGCTTGATAGCGGTTTAACTGATATTCGATTTCACCTGTAAAATCGATCAGACTAGCTCCACTTTCAGTCCCCAATGTAGCCTTGCAATTCGATAAAAACTCAATCCATTGCTTCCCATAAATTCGATCTTTTTCCTTGGAAGAAATATCGTTATTAAGCCCTTTACTCTTGGTATGATTAGCGAATAACGAGCCAATCAAAAACTTGTCGTGACTTTTCTCCCCCAACCAGAAAGGACACTTGCGCGCTCTGTACCCCACATCAATCGTACGCTTAGCAATTGGCTTTGCTTCAATATCGAACAGTGCTTCCGGAACAAAGCCAGTTAGGGTTGTATGGAACTTCAACTTGTCTTCAAATGCAGCGTAAATTTTCGAGGCAACGTCTTGGGGGGCACAAGTGAAAACCAAATCTATTTTAGCGTACTTTATTTTTTCGCACACAAAGTTCACACGCCGATACTCATCTTGGAGAAACAAAATCTTCAACCCCTTGAAACTACGAATTCTTTCTAGTGAATCGCGGGGAATGTACTTATCATAAAGAAGAGAAAGGGTGTAATGGATAACGATGCAGTCCACTTTGCTCATTATTCCATCGGAGGGTAGACCCATTAGGGAGGACCAAAGTAAGATTTCGTGCTGAGAATACTTTTGGAAAGCATCAATATGATCGATGACTGTGCCCGCATTCTCACTTTCATCCGGCCGATTGCAATAAAGCAAAATGTTGAGCTTGGGAATATCGTTCACTATCTAAACACTCGAAACAAGCCTCTGGAAAAACCTTATGAGAATAGGAACAGCCTACCTACTGTTCAGAAGGAAGGGGGCATGTCGTTTCATACAAGTCCTAATCAAGTCTTTGTTTTCACGAGTCCAAGCAACCACCCGAGGGATACCCTCGCCGATCTCGATTTCCGCCTCGAAACCAAGCTCCCTGCGGGCCTTCTCGGTAGAACCGAATCGCTTGCCCGAACGGTCCCAGTCGCGGGCGGGCAACAATTCCGGCGGCGTCGGATTCTCGGCAGCCTCGTTGATGATAGCGGCTAACTCGGCGATCGTGGTCTCTTTTCCAGAAGCCAAATTGTAAGTTTCCGAAGGCTTTCCGTTTAAGGCGCACTTCATCAATCCATTTGCCATATCCTCGACAAAGATAAAATCTCTGCTTGAGCTTCCCTCGTTCTCCAAGGGTAAAGCTTCATGGTTGAGGGATTTCCAAATGAAAGTAGGGGTAACATTTCTCCAAACCGTATGCGGAGTGCCTCGCCAACGCCCTGCTCCGAGAATCTCACGAGGCCCATAAACATTCTGAAAACGGGCTTTGACGAAGGGCAGACCGTGAGCTCGATGATAATAGTTTCCGTACATTTCCCCAATCAACTTCGATATGGAATAGGGAGAGTCGTGAAAGAGAGAAACGGGGGCTTCTTCGGTTGTAGCCACGGCATCGTCATAGGTCTTTTCCGCCACCGCGCAACCAGCGGCTGCATAGACGACCTTACGCAAGTTTTCAATATCCTTGAGTCGCTCGAAGAGCTTGAGCGAAGTGAGGGTATTATTTTCGTGATCGGCCAAGGGGTCGGCGATGGAGGACTGGTTGCCATGGTAGCAAGCCAAGTGAAAGGCATAGTCGAGATCCTCGGGCAAAGCGGCCAGAATCGAATCGGCCGTGATGGAACCCTGGATGAAAGTAATCTGGGATGATTCGGGCAGGTTGCTTTCCTCGGAAGACAAGAGATTGTCCACCACGAGAATTTCCCGAGGGTCTTGTTCGAGCAATTGCAACAGCAAGTTGGATCCCACGAAACCCGCTCCACCCACGACGAGGATTTTAGCACCCTTGAAACTATCTTCGCTCATGGCTTCGTAATACTCAGGTTTTCGGGTCGGCCAAGTGGCTGTACACATCGGAAACACCATGAGCGTCATACCAAGAAAGCATTCGGTGAATGGTGTCCTCGAAACCAATGGCTGCCTCCCAACCCAGAATTCGCGTAGTCTCTGATGGGTCGAGGACGACATCGGGGACGTCGTCTTCGCCGGGCGGTACGATGGGCGGAGGTTCCTCGGGAGTTATGTCAAGGAAGGAAGCCACGGCATCGAAAACGTCCTGAATGGATCGGCTTTCCCCAGTGGACACGTTGAAGATTCCAGTGGGGGCATCGGGTTGCAAAACGACATCCATGACCGAGAAAAAATCCTCCATATCAAGGAAATCCCTTCGAGTATCGCTGCAGAAGCAGGGCTTGCCTGACTTGAGACGCTGGTAAAAGGTGGGGATGGGCCCTATGGCAAGTCGAGGCCCTGTCACATTCGCCAAACGCAACGAAACAACAGGCAAACCCGAAGACATGAGAAACCTCTCGCCCGCAGTCTTGGAAATGCCGTAACTAGTAAAAGGACGCTCGGGATGGCCCACGGGAATGGGCACGCGATCGGGCCGACCATAACAAAGAGCCGTCTGGAAATTCACAAACCGAAGTACCTGGGCTCTTTCCGAAGCCTTGGCCACGTTAATGGTTCCTGAAACGTTGGTGGCGACATCCTCGGCCCAATCCGAGGGATCCTTGTAGGCGGCGGCGGAATGAATGACCACCTCGGGAGAGAACTCCTCGAAGTATCGATCGACCAGCGAGGCATCCGCTATGGTCCCTTTTACCAATTTCAACCTGGGCAATTCGGGCAATACCTCTGGTTTGCCCGTGGCGAAGTTATCGATCACCAGAATCTCATTCCCCGCGGGCAACAAACGCTCAATAAGATTCGACCCCAGGCAGCCCGCTCCTCCAGTGATCAAAAGACGCATTTTTACTTCTTTAGTTTGGCGTACAAATCCAAGCCTAGAACAGGGCCCAGAAAGCGTAATTTCCAACTTCTGGGAAAGAAACGCAATAACGCCTCGTCGCCTATGTTCCTTCGTCGAATCTCAAAATCGGAAAACAAATTATTGAAAATTGCCTTCAAGCTGGTTCCGATAAAATGGGTACTTGGAGCCGTTTTCTTTTTAATATTTTTGTCATAACGCCCCCGTTCCGATTCGCCGGCTTCCCTGAACACCCCCGATTTTCTCATTTCTTGGTAGAATTGAGAAAAGGCAATCTGAGGAGAGGTGAACCACTGCCGATAAGAAAAAGCATTGTAGACCATAATAACACAACCACCTCCAGGCTTGAGGACTCGATGCATTTCCTTGATCCCCTTGACTGGATCGCCAGTGTGATGGAAGCAACCAATAGAGACCACAAAATCAAAAGACGAGTCTTTCCATGGACAATCTCCAGCACACTGCCTTCAATCACTTCTCCTTCAACCCCAAGAGCACCTAGTCTGTCCTTGACCAACCCGACGGTACCTTCAGCAATATCGAGTCCGAAGAACGAGGCTCCGTTCTCAATTAATTTCTGAGAAACCGATCCATATCCCAAACCTACTTCCAATACCCTTTTCCCACCCAAATCGTCGAAGGGGATGATTTTCTCCAAATAGGGATAGTACTTGAAGAACCAATCATCGAATTCCGCAGGCGAGGCGAATCCCATGTTCTGATAGACAGTCGATCCGCATGGCTCATCCCAAAAGGTACGATTCTTGGAATCGATTTCCTGATCTGCGACGCTCTCTTTCAAGGTTGGGTTATTTGTGTTTCAAATGGGTATAGCCACCGGCAGCACCGAATTCTCGAAAGTATTGCACTCCGGCACGAGCCGTTTCTTCCAAAGGAGTAAACTCCATCTCCCCAAAATCCTCAACGGTGCGGGATGGATCAAGAAGGATGGATGGAGCGTCATCAGGTTCCAATTCGCGAATTTCGGGTTCGGGGTATTCAGGTAACTCCATAGCCTCGACCACGGCATCGTACAGTTCCTTGATAGCGACGTCTTTGCCGGAGGAAAAATGATAAGCTCCGGAACCCGTCCCGTCGATTGCACGCAAGACGGCTCGGCAAAGGTCTCCCACGAATACGAAATCCCGGCGGGCCATAGTCACGAAGCATTTTTTCCCATCGGTCAGTCTTTGAAAAAAAATGGGCAACGGCCCCGAAACATTTCGCGGACCGATCACGTTAGCCAGCCTGAAGGTCACATAATCCAGGCCAGAGATCTCGATGTAATCCTCGGCCGCTGTTTTGGAAATTGCATACGAGGAATTGGCGGGGAATTTCGGATGGTTGAGGGTGATCGGTTGCTCGAGGGGTTTGACCCCGTAACAAAGGGCAGTCTGAAAGTAAATAAAGCGGGAAACTTCGTTGGCCAAGGCGGTCCGAACTAGGTTGGCTCCACCTACGCAATTGGTCAGCGTATCGTTGTGCCAATCATCGGGATCCTTGTAGGAGGCGGCGGTGTGAACTATTGCATCGGGCCTGAAATCAGAGGTCAACTTGTCCACGAGTTCCTTGTCCGCAATGCTTCCCTCCACGAAAGTCAGCCGGGGATGCGATTCCGGGAGATGGACTCGCCTGCCGGTAGCAAAGTTATCGATGGCAAGGACTTCGTCACCTCGGTCCAAGAGCATTTCAGTTGTGCGAGAACCAATTTGCCCACACCCTCCAGAGATTAAAATTTTCATGCAGATTTTTGTTGTTTTCTAAAAGTAAAACAGGCGTTGATTCCTGCGATCTCTCCCTTATGCAAAGGAAAACCGCTTGGGTCAAAGGTTAGATTGGAAATGAAATCCCTGTGTTCGGCGGGAAAGCATCCGTCTGCGAGGGCATCAAATCGATGATCCATGCATCCTAACTCGTGGAGCGACATCGCATTCCCAGTGTGGGAACCGACGAACCCGATTTTTGAAAAAAGGTCTATAAACTCCTTCTTTTCATAGCAGCGAGAAATCGGGCACTCCTTGCCGTCCGTGGTCAACCGAAACGCTTCACGAGTGGAGAGATCTTTGTTTTTCTTCCATTTCAATTTCCAGATATAGCCAACATACAGGTGGAACCATACGCTCTCCGAGTTATAGATCATTACGGATACTTGACCCGTTGGCTTAAGTATTCGATAAAACTCCTCGAGGATCAGGTCAAGATTCAGGCAGTGATGAAGAACGCCTGAGGTGTGGATATAATCGACGGAATCACTATCCAAGGGCAGTTTGTTTTCGACCTCATCGAGTTGGACCAATTCGACGGAGGCTTCATGCAATTCAAGTCTACGTCGGGCGACTTCGATGGCCTGTCCCGAGACATCCATTCCGTAAAGCTTTGCAGGTTTGGAAAAAGCAGAGAAGCCGACGAGGTCATTTCCCGGTCCGCATCCATAGTCGACCACGACTTTTCCATCCTGCCCGCGGACCGGCATAAGTTCCACATATCCAGGATACTGAGCGTTTCGCCAATGGAAATGCTCAAGGGAATCCGCGAGGGTTTCAAATGGCCTAGTGGCAACCAAGCTTGCATTCCAATAGGCCGCGGATCCCTTTCCACAGGATAGCTTCCGCTTTATCTTCCTCGTAAGGTGGAAAGCGATTTTTTTTAACATCTGATGAGAATACGCAAACTACTTGATCAAGGCCCTGAAGTGGGATGCCCTGTCATGGAAGGTCTGGTGCCAGATCTCCAAGCTCAGCAGGCTCCAAACCTTTCTCGAAAATCGTCCTGCTGACTGGAAGTTGGCCAGAACCTCTTCCGAATTAATAAAGGGACGATTACGTTGTTTCATTCCATGAAAGACATCCTCCACCAAATCCTTAAGTTCGTTGCCAAGCCACTCCTTCAAAGGAACAGGGAAGCCCATCTTGTCCCGGCGATTGACGATTTCATCGGGCAAAACGCCTTCGTAGGTTTTTTTTAGTAGATGCTTCATGTTGCCACCTGAGAACTTGACGTCTGCCGAGGCCTTAGCAATGCACTCAACCAAGTCATGGTCAAGAAAAGGGACTCGACTTTCAAGCCCATGGGCCATGCTCATTCGATCTTCTACTTGCAAAAGAGCAGGGAGGAGCGTCTTGAAGTCAAAGTGAGTCATATGATCGAAGTATGCTCCCTTTTGCACATTCGCCTTATTGAGAAAAATTTCACGGAATGAATCGAAGACCCGACCTTTGTCGAGTTCCGACCAATCAATCTCTCTATCCATATCCGAGGAACGATCAATCAGTCGGAAATATCTTTCATCCAAGTTCCCGAACAAGCCCTCTCTCCAAAATTCCTTCATCATGGGCTTGTATTCCCTCAATATTCCAAGGTTCGGAATAATTGACTCGATGGTTACGACAAAATTGCCGTTTTGGTAACTGCCGTCAATGGCGGCTCGTATACATTGTTCGAAATATGCCAGCAGGTATCGAGCATACCCTCCGAAAATTTCGTCGCCGCCTTGTCCGCCAAGCACTACTTTGACTTTTTCAGCCGCCAGTTTCGAGACCATGTATTGCGGGAAAGACCCGGGGCCGGCCACCGGATAATCCAGATGGTAGATTACCTTGCTTAAGTTTTCCTTAAAATCCTCGTGGGTTATGTCGATAACATTGAGGTTTCCGCCACTTGCCCGGGAAGCAATTTCTGCAAAATTGCTTTCGTCATAACCGGGATATTCGAGAAAACGCCCATGAAATGCTTCAACATGGGATGAATCCCGTTGAGCTGCGAGGATCGCCATCAAGCTAGAATCAATCCCACCTGAAAGATAGGCACCCACGGGCACGTCCGACCTCAAGTGAAGCCGGACGGAATCGTCCAGAAGGGATTTGAGCCGTTGCTGAAACCATTCCTCTCGATGATCCCAAGACACTTCATAATTAACGTCCCAATATCGCCATGTTCTCACCTTCCCCCCCTCAACGATCAATCCGTGCCCTGGAAGTATTTGTTTGATTCCTTTGAACAGAGTGGATTCCCCGATGACAAAGTTGAAGGTTAGATACTCGGCCATCGCGTCACCATCGGTTTCAATACTGGGAACAAAAGGGAGAAGCGCCTTGGCTTCAGAGGCGAAATAGAACACCTCTCCGAGTTGACAGTAATATAAGGGCTTTATCCCGAAGCGATCGCGAGCACAGAAAAGTCGACGGCGTTTATTGTCCCACAAGGCAAAGGCGAACATGCCCCGAAGGTGGTCCAGACAAGCATCCCCATACTTATTGTAAGCCGCGAGAATGCACTCGGTATCGGAATGACTGCGGAATTGCCAACTCCCTTTAAGCGAACTTCGCAGCTCAGGGTGATTATATATCTCTCCGTTATAGCTAATAATCGTTTGATTAGGCGCCTGCATCGGTTGCGAAGCAGATTCAGTGAGGTCAATAATGGACAAGCGTCGATGCACCAACCCCACCCTCTCGTCTTCGCTCTGCCACTTTCCCTGCCCGTCAGGACCTCGATGGGAGATCAGTTCAGACATGGCATCAAGACCTCGGCTCAAACCCTGAATAGGTTTATTGGCAAGGGAAAGCTGTCCTGCAATACCGCACATGAGTTAAAGCCCTTTCAAGGTTTGAATTAGTTTCTTAGTGTTGTTCCTAGGATCGAAATGCGATTCTGCAAAGCGACGGGACTCAATCCCCTTGTTTTTTCGATACTCGGCATCAACCACTAGTTTCCTTAATACTTCGTAGATTGTTTTGGTATCAGCCTCGACTACAGGAATGCCATCGTACTCAGGAAAAGTCTTCAGGAAAAAATCCTTCCAGGACGGGCGAATGTAACATACTACCGGCTTACCAAGTGCCATGGTTTCGACACCCGTTGAACCCCACCAACCGTAAATCAGTTGCTCAACCACGATATC
Source organism: uncultured Opitutales bacterium (assembly GCA_963934405.1). Lineage (GTDB taxonomy): Bacteria > Verrucomicrobiota > Verrucomicrobiia > Opitutales > Seribacteraceae. The sequence goes on from CAWVZQ010000025.1 coordinate 9,021, forward strand.
CGCTTGAACCTGATAGAAACGCATTTGATTGGCCGGTTTGTTTTGAACATAGAAATATTCAACTGGATATCCTTCCACTTTCAATTGATCGATGGCTTCCAAGACAAAAGGCGAACCCTTGATGTTGCGCCCCTGCCAATCGCGACCGCTCTTGGTCAGGTAGGCACTGTGAAGGATACGAATCTTGTCGGTGTTAGGCAACTGATGTTCGGAAGGCACCGCAAGATTGGGGTGCCAGAGAGACAAATCAATTACCTTCCATTTTCTGAAGGATTGCTTAAATTCATCTGAGAAAAATGGAGTGCATGATTCAATTCCAAAGGTAAAATATCTACGTATTCTATTAAAGTTGAGCGAATTCACCTCATCATCACACCGGTCATAATATCCACAATTTCCACAAACATTCCCATTGTCGAACTTTTGCCACCTATCTTTGGTACTGAAATCAAGGCAACCCGAAGGAAGATAAATAAGGGTTACCCCAAACAATTTTGACAACGACAACTCCAGTAAAAAATCTTTGCCAAGCAAATGAATCAAGCCAAGAGACTTATAGATGAATTGTGGAGGTCGACCATAGTAAAGGTGAAACCGGTATTGCCAAAACTTGGTCATCCACCAGAAAATCTTGATGATCCGATTAAGGAAACGAATCGCCTTTAAACGATTAGCTCGCAGGCATGGCACTCGAAGCAAATCCTCTTTTGAATACAGTAGATTCTCCGGATAGCTCGGACCTGCAAATATATCAGCTTTCCAACCTAACTTTCTAAACTCATCACGGTAAAAAAAAGAGCAATGATAATCAGGTTGTACAAAAAGTATCGAGTTTCTATTTCTCACGGTTTGAAGAGACCTCTCAATAGGTCACGTTCGGAAGCAGTCAGCAGAAACTGGTGAGCTACAATCAAAAATCCCAGAAGCACAAATGAATTCACGCCCAAAGTGAGGATTAAATCCCCATCAATACGGATAGAAATCCAATACAACAGAATGCTGGCGATTAGTACCGAAACCAGAATTGAGAAAACTCGCTTCCACTCGTAATCCACATCTAAGTAAGGTCTGGCTACCAACCAAGCTAGTATTGGTAAAATCAAGTAACTAAAAAAGGTTGCAAGGGCGGCACCCAAGATGCCCAAGGAAGAAATCAACCATAGATTCAGGCAAATGTTTGTTATTGCTGCCACCCACTCCACAAATGCCTGCAGGTGCAGTTTCTCTGCAAAATAGACCCCTGGCAGAAAAATTAAATAACAACCTTTCAGCATGTAGGATGCCGCTACCAAACCTACTAAATTAAAGGCTTCATGGAAAGAAGAAGTTGTCATGATAAGCACTGCTGGCTTGGCGAAAAAGAAAAACAGCACAATCAGTGCTCCGAACCCGATCAGATAATAGGTAAGTACCCGAGCAAACACTGTTCGAGCCTCTTTGCGGTTGTCAATGTAGGACATGAAAAAGGGCGACCAGGCGGTGGCGAATGCACTCATAGCAACAATCATCACCATGCCGAAACTATATCCCACTGAATAAACGCCTAAGCCATCCAGGCTAACCATGCGTTCAATCATCTGTCTGTCAGCGTAGTCAATGATAAGGAAAGCAAAAATCCCAAAGACGCTAGGAAAACCAATGCGTACCATAGGGCTAAACAAACTAACTTCGACTTTGAATCTCAGTTTACGTCCAATCACGAACCAATTGACAAATATCATGACTCCGTGAGTAATCGTTCCGGCCAGAATAATCCCCAAAACACCAATGCGTTGGAACAAGACGAACCATATCGATAATCCGATATTCATTAAAGAACAGAAAAGGGTAATAGAAACATGGAGCTTGGCTTTTTCTTCCATGCGCAGATATGCCAAGAAAGGGTCCACAAAAAAGCTAAAGACAGAACCCATAAGAGAAAGCCTAATGAGATCAGCATATATATCAGTCCGGAACATCAAAGCACTCAGTTTCGGGGCGCAATGGTAAATCACGCAGTACCACATCAACCCATTTACAGCCATAAAAATGGTATTGGTCCAGATGATCGTATGTCGGCGACCATGATCTTGCTCTCGATAATAGAGTACTCCCAAGGAATTGCTCGTCCCTAAAGTAAGCAGACCGCTCATGGCCACCGACACCAGTGAAATCAAGGCCACCACTCCATAGTCCTCTGTGCTTAGCACACTGGTAAAAAAAGGAAGCAGCAGCAAGCCGACGAAACGTTGCAGCATGCCGCCAATGCCATAGATCATGGACCCCTTTGCAAGACGAGTAATGGCCTTTTTCAACATGAACTTGAATGGAAAGACTGCCCCAGTGCAGACCATCCAAGGTTCATCGCCGCATCGATGATTGATAGTCCAGCGATGAAATTTGCTTGTCTCCACTGGGGATAAACTGAAGAAGAATAGTTCTGGAACTGGAGCGTGACGCCTTGCTCGCAAAATACGGTTTCGTCCTGATAACCATCAGCACCGGCTCCGCACATGTAAGTATCACCGCCCAAAACACGGGTAAGGGAACAAAGCAACTCATTGGAGGTACCCCTGTGAGCCAACTCTGAAGATCGCTTCAACTTTGTCGTATCTAGACCAAGGCGGAGTGTAATCGTGGTTATCGCATGAATGTTGTACTCTGCAATATTGGGTTCGGGATTCAAGAGCAGAGGGCTAACTAATTCCATCGTCTCCGAGTAGTAGGGATGTCGTTGGTAATTGTGGTCAATCGTCTTCAATAACTTTTCCCGCCATGGGTTTTTCGAAATAAAACTCATCTCTAGAATTTCCCGCGTGCCATGATAGTCTCTAGTAATGGGTGCCGTAACCCACTTAGCTTCCTCTCCGACTAACAACTTTACGCGGTTGGACCAACTTCCACCTTTTTTGGGAAATTGGACATCATCAAAAAAAATGAAAGCGTCACTGCGGGCGATCTTGTCGAAATAACCCATCCAAGGGAAAAAGTTGGGTTGGTGGATAGCAACAACTAAGGATTCAGGCATGAACGCGAATGCTTCAAAACAAATAAATTAGATTCCACAGCGAAACCTAAGATTTTAAAGAAATGCAGATGACTCCGGAAAGCAACGGAACTATCCGCTTTCAATCATGAAACGTTTGCCATGGATAACCGTGTGCAGATTACCGTACCCAGGCATCTGGCAAGCTTTTTGTCTCTTTTGAAATTCAGTCTCGCTGGTATCCGAACCTACCCTGCACAATTCCAGAAAATCCTTCCTGCTCCGCTTAACACCCTGCCATATGCAATCGGAATTGGCCTGCAGTGACTTCCCTTGTAGCAAGTCAGGCAAATATTTGCGAAGGAGATCCAAGGCCGCTTCATTTGCTTTCTTCAACAAATCAATCGGAAATGCATCTTTCTCGACCTCAACCCACTCAACATCGACAATCGGCCCCGCGTCCACTTGCTCGACCATAAAGTGAAGGGTTGCCCCATATCGGGCAGCTTGTTCATAGACCGCAAAGTGATGTGGATCTCGACCCGGATATTCTGGTGAGGCTGCGTGAAGGTTTAAAGCCGTTAGCCCTGGTTGCTCCAAGATCCACGACGGAACAATCACTCCCGTTGCAAAGGAGAGCAGCAGGTCGATTTTTTCTTGTCGGAAGAGGGCGATCAATTCGTCGATGGAATTAAAGGTGTGAATTTGCCAATCGGAAATGTCATGGCCAGCAAGATGGACGATCTTGTCCGCAAAAACTTCGGGAGCTAAAATAACAATTACCTTACTCAAGGCAAAATTCTTCGGTTTTATGGATCACGGGGTGAATTTTCAGTCATGCCCAATGTTCTTTCTGCCCATTTTCTGAAGCTTTTTAACATACTGATCCCGAATCGCTTGACTGCGACCTTGTATACAGCGGTCAACTCTCTCCATCGGGAGCATGGGTCGATCCTGCCACCATCCCGGATGCGTTAAGATTTGCAGGCAATGATCATCTGCTGTTTCCAGAACCTCACGGAGTCTCCTAAAGCGCCAGTAACCATTGGAATCCGAACAATAAGGAATCTTGTTTTGAAACTTTCTGGAGTAACAATTCAGCAATCCCCCGTATGTTTCGCCTTCATGGGCCAGTAAACACTCATTGGGGTTATGAAAACTAAAAGCAAATACTTTACTTCCAAAAAACTGCTCCAATAAGGCTGCCTCACTGGTGATCTGTTCTTCAAGCTCCGCCTCGGAACCAGTCTTATGGAAATCTGCATCGAAATGCAGCCCTAACGAATGCCCCATACCCAAGATATGCTCAACCAACTTTGCCTGAGTTGCTTCCAGTAGGTTGTAGAATTCACAATGAGGATTGATGAAATAGGTCGAAGCGACACCTTCTTCCTTTTCAATCTCCGCAAGCTTAAAGGCTCGGTTTAGCGAATAATCGCAATCATGCCGCCATAGAATAAATCGTTCCCCAAAGGGAATATTCTCATAGGACACAAACTTATATTGCAGACGAGCGAGTTGAAGAATCTCACGATACTGTTCGGTTGTGAAATCCTCGATGAAAGCTTTATCGTTCAGGGGTTTGTTGTCGTACTTAATCATTGCAATCGTTTCCTGATGGATTTCAACCATCGGCTCGGATTTCCCGATGTCCCAGCAACTTCAACTTCTTTCAGCCTAAGTTTACCTTGATTACAGGCCACCTCGACAGATGGCTCTCCAACCAGGGTGACCTGTCCGGCAACCGCACAAAAAGTTTCCTCGTCATCCACGAGCTCAGCGTCCCAGATGATCATCTTCTGACCTTCGAATTCGCAAAAGGCGCCAGAGTATGGTTTGTTGCTCGCATTGATGAGGCGGAGTATTTCCACATTACTTTTCGACCAGTCGATGCGACCGTCCTCAGGTTTACGAGGATAGCAACGCAAGGCTTTCCGAGGATTCGATGATTGCTGTTCCAAGACATACCCAGAATCTTGTTCCAGTTTTTCAACCGATTCGAGAAAAAGGGCAGGAATCCGATTCGTCATCCACTCCCAGCATTTTGTGACCTTGGTATCACGATCTATTGCCAAGTATTCCCTGACTATGATGTCCCCGCTATCCAATTCATCACCAATCATCTTGTGGATACACAAACCTATCCGCTCTTCTCCGTTCAAGATAGCCCATGCCTGACAAGCATTGCCCCGATAGCGAGGCAGATCACCTCCATGCGCATTGAGTATTCCATGAGGAAACAAATCGATTATGTCTTGCGGGATCATTCCCGTGTAGTTCATGCTCACCCCAATATCAATTGGAGACAATCTTTGGATCGCGTCCAAAACCTCGACAATCCTAGGAGTTTGTATGAATTCAGCTTTGCTGGCACTGGCCAGTCGCTCGAAATCATCCGTCGACTTGGTATATTCGGGTGCTTCCTTGGAGGTGATGACAAGAGGGATTGTGTGCCCTTGATCAAGGAGGCGTTCCGCTGATTTGATCAATATCTCCGTCCGACCGATGATTGCAATTCTCATCAACCCAATTTCATCAAAGTTTTCAATGCATCTCGAATTCCTTCACCCTCGTAGCGTTGATAAATTAGTTCTTGGGGGATTTTGTGAATCGATCTTGTTTCCTCATAGCGTGCAATGTTCTCCGTGTTCAAATATGCGTGAATCGGATGGAAATCGAAAACCCTTGCGCCTCCATGTTGTAAAAGCATCTTCATGTGATTCTTGAATCCCGCGCTCTTGGCTTCAGCCGAAAGCAGAAATAAGTCATCCTCAAAACCATGAGGAACCCTAACGACTCCATTCCAAATCCGGAACGGTTGCAATTCCATCGTACTTTCAGGAGGTATATAGAGATTCGACTCGTGCGTGAGACCAAGTTCTGGCATGAGTTGCAGAACTTTAGTGCTGGTACAGAGGGAATGAGATCGCAGGCAGCAAGCTTCAGGAACATAGTCTTTGAGCCTTTGGATGACTTCTTTGACGCTGCTGCCATTCTGGGAATCACCAGCGAGTAAATTATTGAAGTTTGGATGTAAGCCCAGTTCGAATTTGGGATTCTCCCTTAGACGATCGAGGAGTGGCGTCTTGTGGGTCACGAACCAAGTGGCATTGATATCCGCCTTTTCCACGAGGTCAATAGTGTCTTCGATCACTAGGTCATCAGCCCAGTCGATGTCGAAAGTGAGAAAAATCCCTCTACAAGTTTGAGGATTATCGGGGTCAATCTCAGAAAGGTTTAAGAATGGAGGACTTTCCACAACTACATCATCCTTTTGTTCTCTGAGCGCAGACATAGAGCCCGTAACGATGGGTGTCATCCTTGTAAGAATATTCTCGCCGCGTCAATTCCTTGAAATTGAATTCCTGAAGAACTCCTTCGATCTCGTAATCCCGAAAATGATGAAAATGCACGGAGTCATGATGCAAGGCCGCATTTTCCAGCCAAATTAAAGTTGAGACCCAAAGAAGCCCTTCCGGCTTGAGCACTCTGTTGGCCTCTTGGATTGCTTGGTGAAAATCAAGGATATGATCAAGGCTTGTGTTCAACACGACGTTGTCGAAAGAGTCATCGCGAAAGGGGAGAAACTCTCCACAACCGATGATCCGAAATTGAGAACGCTTGCTCGAAAAAGGATCCAAGCCAACGTATTGGCAATGGTCTGAAAAAAGAGCCGCAGACACTTCGACGTCGTCACATCCCACATCCAGTGCGGTGCCACGACACTCCTGCAAGAACTGGCTCATCCGATAAAGGTGCCTCTCATAATGGGGGTTGGATGGCGCCGCGTTAATTTCGCCTCTCTGCTTGATCTGATTTAATAGAAAATATTGCTGGAAAGGATCGTCATGATACGCCAACTGCACCCCGCTGGAAAGCAGAGCCTCTGAAACGGGCGCGGGATAGAGGACAGGCAAACCATCTACTACGGGATATTCGTTGTAACCATCAGTAAGAATGGACCGACCTTCGAACCTTTCAAGAGGTTTCCCTGAGTCTGGCGAAATAAAAACAGGCAAGAGCTCTTCCAAAGTCATGGGGATGGCGTGCGGCTTGCAGCGGAGCTCATCACCAGTTACAAAGCGCTGGTCATGCGTTAACTCGACATTGGCGAGCTCCCTCATTGATCCAACAAGGCTTCCAAATTCAAGAGGGACCAAATGAACAAGCGACGATTCTTTTGGCCAGACATATGTTCCCCGACGAAAGCCTGCACGGCTTCAGGATCGAGAAACTCATAGATTCTAGCCTCCTTACTCATTAGCTTCTTCTCTATGAGTTGAACGCTTCCCTCCCGAAACCAGCTCGCATCCGGAGCTGAAAAACCTTGTTTCTCGCCTGAAGCCACTTCAGTTGGCACATGACGCATCATCACGTCGCGGAAGATTTGTTTGCCATCCTTGGTTTTCTGGAAAAACTGCAAATCCTTGCGTGGTGCATTTTCATCTACCCGAATGACTTTCTCGATGTTGTTTAGTTTTAGATTCACCGGAAGCTTTTGAGCAAAGTCCACCAAATCGTTGTCTAGGAAAGGCACTCGGGATTCAAGTCCATGCGCCATGCTAAGCTTGTCCTCCACCATCAACAAACCATGGAGAAATGTCTTGGCCTCGAAGTAAAGCGATTGATTAATGTATTCTTCCGGCGTTTCCAGCCTTTCCGGCCGATGCCGAAAAACATCGCGGAAAATATCGCGAGTCCAAACATCTTCTACCTCGTTCCAGATAGGAGCGAACATCCTCTTGAGATCAGTGTTGTTAAGCAACCTTTGCCAATATAGGTAATACTGGTCGATGTAAT